>NZ_JAAMOX010000004.1 GCF_011758565.1 Lysinibacter cavernae | reverse complement strand
ACACCGCGAGACCATACTCACAAATGTGCGGGTAAAAGACCCGACAAACAGCGACTGTGCGACGACCGTCGCCTCGCTGGCGGCCGGCGCATCTGAAACAGCATCCTGCACAAGCTCGAAGCTGACATCGTCGCTGACAAATACCGCGTCGGTTATCGCGACTCCACCGTTTGGCGACCCAAACCTCACACAGAGTTCAACCGCTACCGTGACTCCGGCCAAGGCAACACCTGCGCTTTCGGTGGTCAAGGAAGTGTGTTCGACCGATGGGTGTGACGAAGACGCCGCTGCGAACGAGGGCGGATGGGCTAAAACCACCGCAGTGGATTACTTCGGTTCAGTCACCTGGCGAGTTACCGTGACGAATACCGGAGAGACGCCCGTCACCGGCATTACTGTTCAGGACGAGCTGGCACCTGGCTGTGCCGTTGGCCCCTTTGATTTGGCCCGCGGCGCTTCACACTCGATCACCTGTGAGAGTGAGCAGCTGACGGCAGACCTAACCAACGAGGCTGTTGCCAGCGGCAGTGCCCCAGACGCAGTCCCTGTTACCCAAACCGATTCGGCAACGGTGACGGTTGGCGAGAAACCCGCTTCGTCGATGACCGTCGTCAAGGAGGCCTGCAACCCGTTGGTCAACGACTGCGCCGACAGCAGTGCCGTCGGATCAGACGGTTGGTCATCCGCTGGCCAGGTTGTGTTTGAAGGTGAAGGGAAGTGGCGCGTCAGCGTTACCAACACCGGCTCCACGACGCTCACCAACGTTCGTGCGGTAGACGCGAGTTCTCCTGAGTGCTCATTTGTTGTCGCATCCTTGGCTCCTGGCGCAAGCAAGACGGTGACCTGTGAGGCATCCTCCGTATCATCAGTCGTAACCAATACCGCGACGATAACGGCAACGCCCCCGTTCGGAGATCCTGATCTTTCCGAAACGGTCAGCGCAACGTTGACTCCTGCGGCCGCGGTTCCTGGGGTGGTCTTCGTGAAGGAAGTCTGTCCTCTCGACCAAGCCTGCGAGCACGATGCGGGACTCGGGAAGGGTGGCTGGTCTGACGCGGCTACGGTGGATTACGACGGTTCCGTTCAGTGGCGCCTCACTGTTGTCAACTCGGGGCAGACCGTTCTGACCAGTGTGGTCGTCTCCGATCCAATGGTTCTCGGCTGTGCATCTGATGAGCTCGGGCCCATTGCGCGTGGCGAACAGGCCAGCGTTGTGTGCGAGACAAACGAACTTCGAGCTGATCTGCTCAACACCGCGACGGCATCGGTTACGGACTCGCTGAGTAATGTGCTGAGCCAAGAAGCATCGGCATCGGTCACGATCGGCACGCCGAAACCGGAATCCGGCATCACGCTGCAGAAAGAGTCTTGTGATCCTGCGGCATCCGGATGCTCGCCCGATGCAGCGATTGGCGCTGACGGTTGGTCAACCTCAACGCTTGTACCCTTCCTCGGCGCAAGCAAGTGGCGCGTGACCGTTACCAACTCTGGCGAAACCACACTGACCAACGTGCGAGTCTCCGACGAGTTAGCGCAGGGGTGCGCCCTGACCGTTGATTCGCTCTCCTCAAGCGAGAGCATCTCAAAGGTCTGTGATGAGGCACCGCTCGACGGCACCATCACCAACGAAGCCTCTGTGCTTGCAACGCCACCGTTTGGTGATCCCGACCTCAGCGACACGGCATCGGCTACCACGCGCTCGCAAGAGCCCCTCGTGCTGCTGACCATTTCGCACGAGATCTGTACTCTTCCTGCTGGCTGTGACCCAGACGCCCCGAGCCTCACCGGTGGTTGGGAAACTGCAACGCAAGTTGAACCGGGTGAGAGCGTGACCTGGCGTGTTGTGGTGAGCAACGAGGGACAGGTCCCGCTGACGGGTGTTGTGGTCACCGATGTAACTGGGCTTGGATGCTCGGCAACGATTGGTGACCTGGCCAGCGGCGCAGTTTCGGTGGTGACCTGCACAACAGACGGGCTTCTTGAGACGATCATCGGTGAAGCTACCGTTTCCGCGACAAACCCACGAAACGGTGACACCATTGAGGTCCCGGATACAAACGGTGCCACTGCAACGGTTCGTGACTTTGCCGCGGCAGTCTCGGTCACGAAGCAAGCCTGCTTTGTGAGCGAGGACGCAGACTGTGCTCCCGATGGAACCGGTTGGAACACACACGCAATCGGTGACTTTGGCGCGGAACTCTGGTGGAAGATTACCGTGACAAACACGGGAGATACCGTTCTCCGCGACGTATCCGTTGTCGACACGAAGTTCCCAGCAGGCGATACTGACATTGCTGAGCTGGGTGCCGGCGAGTCGAAGTCCATCGTGTTCTCAGCCGGAGCCTGGAAAGAACTCGACCCGAATGCAGATTCTGCACAGAACGACGTCCTCGTTTCAGCTGTGGATATCGCGGGTAAGCAATTGAGCGATGACTCGCTGGCTGTGGCTTCGGTGACGCCAGCGCCGAAGATCCCAGGCTCGGAGTCAGACGGAACCCAGAACGACGGCGTCGAAGCCACTCATGATGCCAAGGCCGCGGCCGCTGCCTCGGCGTTGACCGTCACTGGCGGCGCCGAGAACGCCCTGGCAGCTGGTCTCGCGGTGTTGATGGCCCTGCTTGGTCTGGTCCTGACAATCGGGTATCGACGACGAACGTCATAGCGGTGCACGCTCTCCGCAGCTAGGGGAGCTGACGGGCGGCAGCAAGCGATGAAGAATGATTCGAAGCTGCCGCCCAATGCCTCCACAACAATATGAGCAATCGTGTTCCTTCGGGCACAAAGCAGGCGTACAGTTGCCCTATGTCAGCACAGATCTTCATTAACCTGCCAGTGAGCGACCTCGACGCGTCGAAGGCGTTCTATACCTCGCTCGGATTTACGATCAACGAGCAGTTCACCGATGAAAACGCTTCATGCGTGGTCATCAGCGACACGATTTACGTGATGCTGCTTGTGCCGAAGTACTTTGCGCAGTTCAGCGAGAAGGAGCCGGTCAACGCGGCCACCCACGGCGAGGTGATTAACGCGCTCGGGCTGAGCAGCGAAGCCGACGTGGATGCCGCCCTCGCCAATGCCGCGTCCTCTGGCGCAAACGTCACCAAGCTTCCGACCAAAGACGATTTCATGTATCAGGGAGCCTTCCGCGATCTCGACGGTCACAGTTGGGAAGTCTTCTACATGGACCCAGCCCAGGTGCAGGGTTAGGGCTCCTTAGCCTTCGAGCGCGGCAAACAGGTCTATGGAGTTTCCATCGGGGTCGATGAGCGTCGCGTAGCGCTGGCCCCAAAATGCGTCCCACGGTTCAAGGTGGATGCGATAGCCGAGCTCGCCCATGCGCAAGACGGTTGCGTCAACCTCTGCAGGGGAGTCAAACGCAAATGCCAATGCGATGCGCTGGCTGCCAGAGGGTGCGACCCAGTCGGTATCAAACGACTTGACCAGGTCAATCGTGTCCCACGCGAGGGTAACGCCAGATGGGAGCACTGCGTCAACATGGGGTTCTGATTCAACGCCGTCTGGGATATCGAGCCCAAGCGCGCGATAAAAGTCGAGCGAGGCGCCCATGTTTGCAGTCACAATTCCAAGAAAACCAAAACGTATACTCATGCACTGAGGTTACGTCAGGGACGGCTTGCCCGTCTTGAAAGAAACGGACATCACGAACCGGGCAGCGACCTGTATTTCCCAGGAGTCGTTCCGGCGAATTCGAAGTACTCGCGGGTGAAATGTGGCTGATCGGCGTAGCCGGCCGCGGTCGCTACAGACGCCACCGTGTTGCCGGCGCTCAGCATCCTCGCGGCCGTGTTGAACCTGAGGATGCGGCCGAGCGTTCGAAGCCCGTACCCGAACGCATCGATACTGCGGCGATGAAGTTGCCGTTCAGAGAGGTGGAGCTCTGCGGCAATGCTGCGGACCGGCATCCCCTGAGCGACGAGTTCCAACATGTGCGCACTCTCGTCTCGCCGTGTGGGTGTGCGACGGAGCGAACCCTGTGCCGTGTGGACGAGCGTTTCAAGCTCAGTTCCCGTTGCGCCGACCAAGGAGCTGCCATTGAGGCGGTCCGTTGATTCCAAGACCACCGGTGACGGAAGGATGTTGTCGAGGGGCACCCTGGTATCAGTGAGTTCGCCGGCCCCGATTCTGAGGAGTTGTGGAGCAATACCAGGGCCGAACCGTAGCCCGACGGCCGGCGCTGAGAGGGCAGGTGTTGTGATTGGTCGAGTCATCGGGCCGATGGCAAGCAGCTCGCCCTGCATCCAGATGATATCAATGCAGCCGTCTGGGACCACAGTGCTGTGTCCTCCACCTGAGACGGCCCACAGGGTTGCGCCTGAAAGAGAAGACTGACGTTCGGAATACACGATCTAAGTATGCCGCCTTCGAGCTGTGAGGGGTGAGAGAGGGGGTTAAAACGCCAGCTTTTAGTTTCCCCTCGCCTACAACGACAGTCACTGAGCCAAACTATAGATGTGAGCTTCGGGATACGAAGCGTCACCATCCGAATAGCCAGGGGGCTGTGATTCGGAAAACTCGCCACTAGGGACCGGCGAGTATTCGCAACGAACGCTCATGAGCGGCTCAGTCTGCGAATCACGAGATGCCCGTAAGGGCAGTTTTAGGGGATTTTCTGATGACTATTTCATCGCGACTTCGCGGAGGCCTTTCTCTTGCGCTCGCAACAACGCTGTCGCTTGGTGCATTTGCCGGGGCAACGGCTGCCAACGCGGCTGACGAACCGGCGATGCCGGTCGAGACTCGTGCCGCAGCACCGTTTGTGGCCGAGCTCACCACCGAAATTATGATTGGTGACGGTGTTGGCCCTGGGGCCATGGAGTTCTCCCATGACGGTCGTTATGCCTACGTTGTTGGTGTTGCCAACGGCACGCTTAACGTCGTTGACCTTGAAGCAAAAGAGCTCGTTCGGACCATCTCGCTCGGGTCTGAATATGCAGACGGCGTGGTGCTGAATGCGGCTCAGACGCTTGCCTATGTTCAGGTTGGTACATCGTACTTCGCACCCAACGTTGCCGTCGTTGATCTGGCATCTGGTACCGTCATTGCGACCCACACCTTTAAGCACACGTACATCAACGACCTCGTCCTGACTCCGGATGAGAGTTCCTACTACATCACCGGCTCAGACGACGTGATGAAGGTCAACGCCGTTACCGGTGAGATCGAGGCGAAGCAGACCGTTGGTATCAACATGCACGCAATGGTGCTGAGCGCGGACAACTCAAAGCTGTTCGTCAAGAACAACGTTTACACACAGGCGCTGAATGTCCTTGACCCCGCGGACCTGTCGATCATCAGCATCCTCCCGACACCAGGCGAGGACGTCCACGACCTCGTGCTGACAAGTAATCCTGATGTGCTCTACGGCGTGAGCTTCAACGCTGCAATCTCGATGAGCACGATCACGGGCGAGATCCTCACCAAGCAGGGCGTTGGAACGCTCATCTCAGACATCGTCTTGTCGCCGGATGAGACACGCGCCTACACGGCCGTTGGTCGTTGGGGAATGGCTATGTCTGCGAACTTCACAACCGGTGTTCGCTCGGAAAGCTACCGCACGATCCCAACTGGCGGCGGATCTGAGATTGGGCTGAACCCAGTCACCGGAGACCTGCTCAGCGCAGATACGGGCTACATTGGTGAGCGAGGCAGCAGCGTGACCCTGATCAACGCGGCCGCAGTCACCGACCCTGAGGACCAGGTTGCAACCACCATCGGACAGGATGTCACCTTCTCAACCATCGTTGAGGGCATCAAGCCACACTACGGCGGCGGACTCCGCTGGCAAGCATCCACCGACGGCGGAACTACCTGGGCCGAACTCGAGGGGCAGAACCGTTCCGAGCTGACCGTCGAGGTCACCCCGGAAACCGTTGCAGCGCTCTACCGTGTTTCGTTCTCCGATGACTTCTGGGGAACCTCCGGCGTGAGCGAGGCCGCCCAGATCGTTGTTGATGGACCAAAGATTACCCGCGAAGGCGACTTGCCCGCAGGAACCGTTGGCACGGAATACGCCCCGATTGTTATTGATGCGGCTGGTCAGAGCGACATTGCCTGGTCGGTTGACTCGGTCAGTCGCGCCGCTGGCGGGCCAGCAGGTCTCGCGCTTGACCCCGCTACCGGAACCCTCTCTGGCACTCCGGCGGCGGCTGGCGACTACGTCCTCACCGTCACGGTTACCGACTCCTTTGGTACCGACACGAAGGACTTCAACCTATCGATCGCGGAGGCCGCAACAGTGCCCGGCCCCGGTGAAGAAAAGCCTGGAACAGAGCAGCCTGGAACGGAGACTCCAGGAACCGAAACTCCTGGAATAGATGGCTCGGCCAAACCGCTGCCAGGCGATCAAACTGACGGAGGCAGCGCTCCCCACACTGCTGATGGCTCTGGCCTTGCAGTGACCGGCAACAACGCTGCCACAGCACTGTTCGGCTCAGTACTGCTGCTGCTTGCCGGCGGCCTGCTCCTGAGCGGACGCGTCGCGCGCCGCCAGTAGCTGACATATCGTCCCCCCGACGAACGAAGCTCCTCGTGAATCTATTCACGGGGAGCTTCGGTCAGTTAAGCGGCCGGTGTGTTCGTTGGCTGTCTTGCGACCGTCAACGCCGCTAAACGCAAAAACACACGACATCAACTACCGAGCTGTCTCAATCGAGCGATAGTTCATGCCGTGTGCGCTGCCGAGTTTATCCCACGATGGGGCGGCAGCATAATTACTGTTGCCAACGCCGTGTGGAAAACTCGGCCAGCGACAGAGCAAGCTCAAATTGAGTGAGCCCATCGCTCCGGCTCAGCCCCTGGCTTTCCCAAAACGCCGCGGGGCGATGCTGGAGGTCCGTCCTGAGTTCTGCGATGGTACCAGTCCAACCCTGAAGCTCAAGGAGGTGCCCATCATCGCGAGTCCGGTTGACGGTGAGCGTGGCGTTATGCGGTCCAATCGGGCCGAGGGCAAGGCTGTGCCAGCTCTCCGTGAGTTCGGCATTTCCCCTGACCTGCGATGGCCCGATGATTTGGGCCTTGCCGCGAACCGCCGCTGAATCTCGCACGAGAGCCGTCCCGCCAACGACGGCGGACTCCTGGATGACGGCCTCGCCAAACACCCAAGCGCGGTCGCGAACACGGGCGCGATCAGTGACTCGTGCCTGTTCGTAAACCCTCGCGATTTCCGCTACCCAGGATTCGCCCGACACGTCGGCCGTGCCCCAGATTTGGGCCTTGCCCGACACAATCGCATCACCAGAGACGCGAGCTTCACCAAAGACCTGAGCATCTTGGCGAATGGCGGCGTTGCCGGAGATGCGGGCGTCGCCATACACTGATGCATTGTCAAAAACCCAGGCGTTATCGCTCAGGCGTGGCTCACCCGCTGACGTTTCGAGAGACTCGACCCAGCCGCCAAGATCTCCTCGCGTTACTCGCTGTGCAGGGATATCTGCCGTCGCTCTGATGCGGTAGAGCCGGGTCTTGAGGATGCCTTGGCGTGATTCTTCGGTCAGCTCGACGTTGTTCGTGGTGACGGTGCTTGGCATGAGTGTGTTCTTTCGTGCGGGGTGCGGGGGAGTAGCGCGATGCCGTTCCACGTTCTATCGTGACAGCATCGAGGTCGTATCTGCGCTTTTGTGACGGTCTGCTACACGCGGCGGCGGGTCTCAACGCATTGTGGCGTCCCGCCGGACGTGCGCTCGGTTGGATTGCTGGATACCCTCAGGCTCTCGTTGATAGAATAAATCGATAGCTTTCGATCTGTGAATGCGGGCGAATCCGCAGAAGCAGAAGGAACGCCAGAGAGATGAGAAGCTGATGACAATTGCCGAACCGCTGGAGCTACGAGATGTCACCGTGTGTGCGCCCAACGCGCCGCATAGCTCGATCAGCGCAGAACGAGCAGCCGAGGTAGCCGCAACGCTCAAGGCTCTAGCCGATCCAGCGCGGATCCGGCTCCTGTCCATCATTTTTGCGAGCGAAGAGGGCGCGGTTTGCGTCTGTGATCTTACCCAGCCACTTGGGCTTGGGCAGCCGACGGTTTCCCACCACCTCAAGATTCTTGTGGCTGCCGGATTCTTGAGTCGGGAGAAGCGCGGCACGTGGGCCTATTTTTCGCCTGTTCCCGGGGCGCTTGAGCGAGTGACGAGTGACCTCGCATCGGTTGGGGGTCCGGCCAATGCCTGACCAGACCGACGTCACCGATTACATTGCGGCGGCCGCCGAACCCGAACGGTCGTTACTCGCAGAGCTGTACAACCGAGCACGCGAATTGGCTCCCGGCGCGACCGAAGGCACAAGCTACGGTATGCCGGCCCTCCGTTACCGATCACGACCGCTTATCAGCATTGTCACGCTGAAACAGGGGTTGGCGCTGTACCCATTCAGTTCAACTGTTGTGTCGTCTGTCGCCGATGACCTTGTTGGGTTTGCCGTGACAAAGGGCGGGTTTAGGTTTTCGGTCGATCAGCCGGTTCCAAAATCCGTGTTTGATCGCGTGGTCAGGCGCAGGCGCGCCGAGATCGAAGCAGCGGTCAGCGGCTAGCGGCCTCCACCTGGTGCTCGCTACTGACCGTCATCCCCTGGCAGGGCGGTGTTGGCCTGGTTGCGGTCAGCAATGGCCGCTTTGAGGATGCGCAGGCCTTTGTCACCAAAACCGTGCAGCGCCAGCAACTCGGCATCTGAGAGTTGTTCGGCTTGCTCAAGCGTGAAGACACCTCGTGCGTTGAGCGCGCGAGTGGCAGGCGCGCTGATCTTGGGTAGCGATGTCATTCATTCAGGATAGACGGAGCCGGTGTGAAAGTGAGTGACTGGTCTTTTGCGAGTCAGGCGAGAAGTTGCCTCACATCGTCTGCCGTCATTGCTGAGCTGAACAGGGCCCCGTCGTCAACAACGGCATCAAAGAGTGCGGCTTTGCGCTCCTTGAGCTTCATCACTTTTTCTTCGATGGTGTCGGTCGCAATCAACCGGTACACCATGACGTTTTTGGTTTGGCCGATGCGATGGGCCCGATCTACGGCCTGAGACTCTGTGGCTGGGTTCCACCATGGGTCGAGTAAAAACACATAATCGGCGCGCGTGAGGTTGAGTCCAAAGCCGCCCGCCTTGAGGCTGATGAGGAAAACCGTAGCCTCACCCGTTGTGAAGTCTTCGATCGCGGTGCCGCGCTTGAGGGTGCTGCCATCGAGGTAAGAGTATGGGATGCCCGCCGCTTCGAGGCGATCAGCTGCCTTTTTGAGGTATGAGGTGAACTGGCTGAAGACAAGTGCCCGATGACCCTCCGCAACGACATCCTCAAGCTGTTCGCAAAGTATGTCGAGTTTGCTCGACGGTATGTCGGAGTATTCGTCGCCGAGGAGCGAGGCATCGAGCGCAAGGAGCCGAAGGAGCGTGAGCGAACGGAACACGATGAAGCGATTGCGGTCGAGGTCTTCGAGCAAGCCAAAGAGCTTTTGGCGTTCGCGTTGTAGGTAGAGGTCGTAGAGGGCGCGATGCTCTTGCGAGAGCTCAACCTGAATCGTTTGCTCCTGCTTTGCCGGAAGCTCAGAAGCAACAAGGTCTTTTGTTCTGCGGAGCATGAAGGGACGGATGCGTCTGCGGAGCCTGGCGAGTCGTTCGCTGCGCAGCCCGGCGACGGCCGCAGGGCTACTGCCAGCGCCTGTACCTTGTGAAATACCAGGGGTGGTTTGCTCGATAGGGCGCACATACTCTTCGCCAAATCGACGGGCAGAGGGAAACAAGCCGGGGGCAACAATTGCGCAGAGGGCATGTAATTCGGTAAGCGAGTTCTCGAGCGGAGTCCCTGTGACCGCGAGCTTGAACGGAACATCAAGTTCCCTGGCGCACTCATGAACCTTTGACGCTGAGTTCTTGACAAACTGTGCCTCATCGAGGATGAGTCCGGCCCAGCCCATCGTTTGGGCAACGCCCTGGTACGCATCAAAATTGAGTCGGAGCAGGGCGTAGCTGGTAACGACGATGTGGGCGCCGGCAGCGGCATCGGCAATAGACTCTTTGCTTTTGGCCTCGGTCGCCGTCACCTCATGAACGACCAGTCCTTTGGTGAACCTTTTGGCCTCTGCCACCCAATTGCCAACGACGGACGTTGGCGCAACAACGAGGAACGGCCGAGGGCGTTGTGGGCCGTCTGAAGCGGCCTCGTTGGCCGCGTGCTGAATGAGCGCCAGGCACTGCACGGTTTTTCCGAGGCCCATATCGTCGGCAAGGATCGCCCCGAGCCGATTGCGCCAGAGAAAAGCGAGCCACGAGAAGCCGTCGGCCTGATACGGGCGCAGCTCGGCGGTTAGCCCGGCGGGAGCCTCGACTGGCTTCGGACTATCGCCGTTCACCGAATCGACGAGGCGCTTCCACTCGATGGCGGGGATGGATTCGTCGGCTAAATCTTCAAAATCGGCCCAGAGACTTGTCTGGTGCTTGCTGATCACTGGATTGGCCTCCCACTCGGCGAGGTCTTTTGCCTCGTTGATGAGCTCGGTGAGCGGACCAAATGCGGGATGGGTGAGCGAAAGATAACTGCCATCAACGAGGAGCAGCTTTCGTCGACCGGAGGCGAGCGCCCTAAACAGGGGAACAAACGGGATGTCTTTGCCGTCGACGGTCACGATCACACCAAGATCAAACCAGTCGTGGCGTTCGGTTGGCACCGTTGTGACGGTGAGTTTTGGGGTGCCGGTGAGCTCTCGATAGTTGGGCGCTTTGCCAACCACCTCAACCCTGACGCCGGGTAAGCGTTTGATCTCTGGCAGGATCCGCGCCATGAACTCTGCGGCCTCAATGCCGGTGAGCTTGCTTGGTCGCAAGTCGTCGTTGAGGGTGACGCCCGTGGGAAGAAGGGCGTCGGGGACGAGCGATTGTGGTGCGATCTTCTCTGCGGAACCTTGCCTCAGCCATCGCCAACTGACCGTAACGGACTGACGAGGCGTATGCGTTGCGGTGAGGACGAGTACCTGCGGAGCGGGCGGAGGAAGCGTCACCGAGTGATTGCGGCTTTCGACCGCAATGCGCTCGCGGAGCGCGGGAAGATAGCTGCCAAAGAAGGTGCTTGCCTCTGCCTCTGGTACGTCGAGCTGTGCGGGGATGCTGCTCGTCCCGCTGAGTATGGCGAGGTGTTCGGAGGTGAGTTCATGCTCGAACGGTGCCAGCGTGTAACGCTGTGGCTTGCCAAGCGTGTAGCTGTACACGCCGTGCGTGCTGATGGCGCGGGCCTGTTGAATATCCGCTGAAACGCCATCAATGACAAGATCAGGGCGAAGCCGCACATGGTGCTCGTCGAGTGCCGCGTCGAGCACCAGCTTTGCGGAATCGGCGTGGATCACCTCAGCGGCAGCAGTCGGCCCCACAAACTGGATGCCAAGGTCAGCGGCCTGCCGCAGCAGGTGCCAGAGCACAGGGTTGACGAAGTCGTCGAGGTACACCCAATCGAGGTCCCCACCTGGCAAGGTTGGCCCCGCCGCGCGGTGAAGGGCAACAAACTGGCAGAACCACCGGTGTTGCTGCTCGTCAAAATTCTTGCGGTTAAGGAGGAACGGAAGATTACTCCAGGTGAGTGAGCCTCGAGCCCATCCTTTTGCTGTGCGCGCCGTTGGGCGGACCGCGAGCCGGAATTCGCCACTGCCGGGGGCCGATGACGGGCGTTTTGTGGCACCAGCGGTGCGGGAAGTTGGGCCGTTCCAACTGAACGAGGTGCGGGGGATGAGCTCGCGAAGCTCAAACTGCAACGCCAAATCTGTGGTGCGGATTGTCGGAGTCGCTGAGTTGCCCTCGACGTGTGCCGAACCAGCATCTATCCCGTGCGACACGAGGTATCGGTCGAGTGAGTCGCGCCAGGCACCGTTCGGAGTTGAGGATGCTGGATCTGGCGTACTGGGCATTGAGCAATGATCCCATAGAGGGCTGACAATGAACGGGCCCCGAGAAATGCGAATGCGTTTCTCGGGGCCCGTTCACTTGTGTTGGGTGCTATCCGCTCTTGCGGCGGAACTCGCGTTGGTGGCCGGCAGGGCCTTGGACCTGGTTTACTCGGCTGGTGCCGTCCCTGTGGTCTTCGCCTTTTCCTGTCGACTGCTGTTTCTTGCGATCGAGGGCCTCGCGGAACTTCCGCTTGCTCTCTTCTGACGCAGCGTTCTTTGCGTCTTGTTCGGAACTCATGGTGATACTCCCTGACTGGTGTCGAGTATGCAACTCGCCGCATAGATATGCGATGCGTCTAGTCTACTCAGCCGTATGTGTGACCTCTGGATGGCGCCAAGAACCCCTGCGTGAGCGCTACTTGAAGAAGCGGATGGGCTTGCCGTCGTAGTCGGATGTTGCCTGGTCGTACTGAGCGAACTGCATGCCGGCGGGAGCTTCTCCGCCTGCCGGCACAACGGCCGCGATGCAGTTATTGATGCTCACGCCGCCCTGGCTGAATCCCTTGGGGAACGACTCCGACTTGCAGGAGTCGTATCCGATGAGGCTGATGGTCTGCGTCGAGTTGCCCTCTGCATCGATCGGTTTGAAATCGGTGTAGTTCGCGCTGAAGTCGATGTCATCGCCGGACACAAACGTCGTGCTGAAGGTGAGGAAGTAGAGCGCGTATCCGTTTTTGAGCTCGGGTGCCTTTTCTGCGATCTCGTCAAACGCGGCCTGAGGAGCCTGTTCGACTGAGTCAAGCGAGCTTGTGAGGATGGCTTTCTTCTCGTCGTAGTTGAACCATTCGTAGCTGCCTTGGGTACCGAGACCGGTGACCTCATCGCCAGGGGCCAATACTGATCCGTCGCCGCTTGCCTTTGGAGTGGAAGAAGGGGTCTCGGTTGCTGGCTCGGTTGGCTTCTCTGTCTTCTTCTCCGAGGAGGATGATTTCTCATTTTCAACCGGCTTGATGTCTGCACAACCTGCGAGTGAGAGCGCCATCATCCCTGCGATGGTCAGTGCGGCGAAGCCGCGGAGTCGTTGGGTCGTCATGATGTTTATGCTCCTAAAACGTCAGGAATATGCGGACATTCCGCCCAAATAGCGTAACTGAGAAGAAGTCATCGATCCCGTGAGAGGCGGGTGATTACCCAGGTGATCTTTGGCAGGAACACCCACTGCGGTAGCGCCAGGATGTTGGCCTCCGTAAATTCGACGCGAGGCAATACCAGCAATTTGAGCTCGGAAAAGATTGGCAGATCAACACCGCTCAAACGACACGCTGAGGCGCCCAAATCGTATGCCCTGTGAACGGTCCAAGACTCAAATCTCGGCAAGCCCGAATGCTTTGTGTACGGTGCGACCTGCGGGTAAAAAAATACTGTGATTGACTGGGAAGTCGGCCACTCGGCCGGCTAAATACAAGGAGAAGTTTTGGGTAACCTGCTGAGTCAAATTGGTCAACGTGCGAGTGAAGTTCAGCCCGCTCTTGCCGATCCCTTCGACGTTGGCTTCTCAACGGTCATGGCCGTTGGCGTTGTTGTCTTCATTCTTGCCCTCACCATGTTTGCCGTGTTCATCCCGGCGATGGGTCGCCGTCGCGAGGCTCGCGCGGTCGCCTCAAAATAGTACAAACGAGCGCGGCCACTCCGCGGTTGTCCTTTGGCGGCGTAGATCGCAGGAGGACAATGGAGTGGCCGCGGTTGTGTGTCTGGAGTCTTCCGCACGCTTATCGCTACTGTTGAACCCATGCGCTCACAGAAGAACGACTCCGTTGGACGCCGCCTGAGTTCCGTCGACCGCAAACTTGACCAACTTGACGGGTCGCTCAAGGAGCATGTGAGCACGCAGACGAAGAAGTCATCCCGAAGTCAGCTCCTCTTTAACGTTGCCATCGCAACGGCCACGATTCTGCTTGGACTCGTCACCGTCTGGCAAGCGAATGCGCTTGCCGACGCATCCGGTGCGCTGACCCGTGAAATTGAGTCAAACACCAGGCCAACCCTCGAGCTCGAAATGGTTGCGTGGTATCAGCTCACATGGCAACCCGACGAGACCACGCTCGATTCAGACGTGCAGCCAGGCGGCACGCCTGTTGCGCTCCTGTCAGCAGTGAACACGGGGCGTTTTCCCCTCACAATAGGTGAGATTCGCCAGGTGGATGCTGGCAACAACGGCGCCGACCGCACCGTCGTGACGACCGGCAACTTTGTGCTGCGTAACGGAGTTGAGAACCCATTCAGTTCGTCGGCCGAACGTGACGAGCAGATGTTTGACCTGCCAAACGACCCGCTATTTCGTATTGACGCGGGCGAGGTGGTCTTGCTGGTTGTGCCCATCGCCGAGTCTGACACCGTCGGAACCGATGTTCGCGAGATCCAGGTGTCAACGCTTGGGAAGCACAAGGAGACGTTTACCCAACCGTTTGATAACGACCTTGACGAGGCCGAACTCCCAACCCCTGGAGCCTCCAAGATGGATTGCGCCTCGCACGATAAGGCGCTGTGCCGGTGGGGGATTACGTCGTTCCAGGGCATCCTTGAACGCATCGACACCGACTCGCTTATCTGCGCACCAAAGTTTGAAATCAAGGATGAGCTCAATCCGACGGATAAGGATTACTGCGGAGCCTGGTACGTGAAGCAGGGCTGGGTCTTCTAGCTCGGACGCGAGTGAGATCCGCTACTCATATGCCTCCGGATTGATGGCAAACGCGCCGGCCATGTCTCAATCTGAAAAGAGACCTTGAGCTGCGGATTTCTCGAATCATGAATAAATGATGCGGTATTATTAACGGAGATTAGGGACGATTCTTAGCCGTCCGTTGGGTTGGGGAACTCAACGGGAGTCGCGCTGCCATGCATCATTCTGGGCGCTTCGGGACCGGATGCCGCTCAACGCCTCCGTGAACGTTGCGTTGACGCATGCGCTTGGCGGCAAGACGACATCTGTGATGGCACGTGTAGGCCGGTGACGAATCATCAGAAAGTTTCTCGTTCTGCGCGTAAGGATTCGGTCTGGCATTTCTTTAATCTATGAGGCACTACAACAGTGGGGCAAGTGTTTTGGGGACAACTCTGTGCGCCGTGGCGGCAGCGTGTGACACGACGATTGAAAGGCTTTACCGAATGAGAACGATACGACAGCGGGCGAAATCCGTCCCGTCCTTACCCGATGAGGTTGGGGCAACCACATTTGGGCGGGCTGCGCAGGCTCTTGCCATGACGATTATCGGTATGCTTGCGTTCGGAACAACCGCGGCAGCGGAACCTGCTCACGCGGCGCCCGTATCGGGAGTCTCATGGAACCTGCTTTCCGATGGTTCAGCCCCATTCGATGCGACCGCTGGGGACGGCTTCGACACTGGCCTGAACAACGGGATCGTTCGAGCTCAGGATACGGTGACATGGGAACTCAGCACCGTTAATATTGAAGCTGGCACCTCTCGCTATGTTTTGACGCTTCCTCTTGGGATGCAGTGGACAGCCGCATCTGCTGCCGGCACGGTTTGTACAGGCCAAGGGGCTGGGTCTGTGTCAGCAAACGGGGCGGTGCTAACCTGTAACCGAACGGTCGACAGCCCCGGCGTATCGATGTTTGCCGTTTCTGCCAGGGTCGGCTCGATCGCGAATGCCGCTCAAGTGGCACCAACGGCGGCGGTTGATGGCCTCACCGTATCTGGCCCCGCAGTGACCGTTTCGGCTACCCCAAAGACGGCCCTGACCGTTCTGCGTCAAGGAACGCTGTCAAATCAGGTGTACGGCGGCCAGACCGGAATCGTGGAGGGGCTGTATGCGTATCTTGGCGGAAAACTTGACCCAGCCAATCCGAATTTTTACGGGTTTGAAGCGTTGGCGAACGTCATCACGTTCAAGGTCAAGGTGCCTGCAGGAGCCGTGATGATGGCACCAGCCGTTGCGCTCGGCCAAGGCGGAGTGGTGACCGCGACCCAAGACGGTGGCCCGGGAACACCAATACAGGTGACCGCTACTGGCGCAACGACCAACTTTCTGAATCCAATTACCAACCTCGGCACACCCACCGATATCCGCGCACTAGTTGCTTTCAAGATTTCGTTCTTTACCCCCTATGAGGGTTACTTTGAGCGTGGAGTAACCGTGAACAGGCAAGCACAGGTAGTTGACTTTGACCCACTGTCGCTTTCTCACGCCTCTAACTTTGGCGACGGCGTCGCTCCCGGCCAAGAGGCAGGCAAGACATGCGCTCCTATCGAATCTGGAACCAATCTGAGCTGCTATGGTTACGATTACGTTCGTCCGAGCGGTGCCGTTGTCTGGGCGACAACTACCGCCACGATGAACGGCGCTCAAACGCAAATCATGTACGGTGACTATCACGGCATGTCGTACGGAACTGAGCCGGTGCTTCCCGGTCAAAAATTCTCGATTCTTGACGGCATATATAACTCCGATGGCGCTGAAAGTCCGACACAGAACGCATACGGCAGTCTGACTTGGAACTCATCTCAGATCCAACTCGCAGGTATTCCGCGGCTGAAACTGATCACGAATAAATCGGGAGCCGACGCCTTCTACATACCGTCACAGGTGACGGCGGCCCAAACGGTGAACCCGTCCGAATACACCCTTGAGTACACCAATTTTGCATTCGCAAACGACGCGGACCGTAAATCACGCGAATCCTTCGTTGACTCGGCGATGACCTGGGTAACTGATCCGAACCTGCTTGCTGGAGGGATGGCCTCGGTCACGAGTATCCGCGTCAAATATCTCACCGCTCTGCCCCCGAACGCGACAATCGGGTTAGTGACGCCAATGATGCGTTCGCTGTCCTCTGCCGGAGTTGCTGCAGGAACGAGGTTGCCGTGGTTCTGGCAATTCGGAAGTGATGACAGAGCCGTTGTGAAGTCAACATACGCAGGTACTGGGAACGGTGTTGGTGGGAGCGGCACTGTTCAAGCATTCGACTCGCTCATCCGAGCCAATTTTGAGTGGTTGAGGGTTGAGGGTGCGCCCTATGCTGCCGGCAATGCGGAGCGCGGGGACGTTGTAAATCTCAAAGTTACCCCCGTTGTTCTTGGTCCCGTTGGCTCGCTTGATACGATCGCTCGTGACACCAAGCTCACGGTTACCCTGCCAAACGCCTGTGTCGAGCCGGTAGCTGCCGCGCTACCCGCAAACGTTGATACGTTTACTCCCGGTGTGCCAGGGGCAAGTTGTTCAGCGGGAACCCCGGCAAAACTGACCTTCCGCCTTGGAGATCTCGCTGCACCTGGGGGCGATGCAGGCCCTGCTCCCTACGAGGGTCACGCAACGCTGAAAGAGGCAATTCAGTTTCCGGTCAAAATCTCGATGGAAACGCCTCTTCCAATGATTGCTTCAGCGAATCTGACGGTTGAGTCTACTTCCGATGGTTCCGTTGCCGACTACTCCGGATACGCCCAGAAGACCACGCTGGCGCTGAGTCAAGACAAGACCTTCGACGCCCCGCTCACTATTTCCGGCGCGGCAACATTCAAATCGTCAAAGTCAGCAACAACCGTCCGCCCGGGCTTCGTTGGCCCCGGCGAATCGGTGAAATACACGATCGCGTGGGCAAACGCCTCAACCCAGCGTTTCACGGATGCTCATTTTGTGGATTTGTTTCCCTTTGACGGTGATTTGCGAGGGTCTACTGGGTTCAACGGTTCAGGGACTGTGCTCAAGAGCGTGATCTCATCGATGGATGCCCCCGGCCAGGGGAACGTTCTCATCGAGTACTCACGAGACGATCCAACCGAAATCGAAACTGCGTTACACGTCTCAGGCAACGAAGGAGGAACCTCAGGAATTCATTGGGAGGAGCTTGGCGATAACATCCCAGCTGGTGTAACGGCCCTTCGCTTTACTCCCGAAGATGGGATGAAGCCAGGATTTGCCGGGGGCGCGACTATCGATCTTGCCGCACCCGCGATGGCCGTGGCTGGAGCGCTCAACAATAACGTGTCGATGCGCCTCACGGCCGAGTCTGGCTCGGATATTTTTTCGTCGGCAGGGGCCTCCCGCCCGCTGCAGTCTTCGGCTGCCCTCATCCATGGCAATGTGTACAGGGATCTTGACTTCTCAGGCACGGTCACCGATGCAGACGCTGACTGGCCTGCCAAAACGGCAAGCATTGAATTGCGCTCAGGCTCAACAGTTGTGAAAACCTCCGATGTTGCTGCAGACGGATCGTATGCCTTCCCCCTTGTTCCAGCGGGTGAGTATGAGGTCGCCCTCAAGTCTTCCGCCAACGAAGGCTGGGAACAGGTTCTTCCAGGGGTGCTTGAGATCGAACCGTCAAGTACGAACGAAGTCGAGGTGCTCTACCAAGAACCGGTTGCTGCCCCGATACTGGTTGACGACTACGCCAAAGTCTCATTCGGAGAGACTGTCGACGCCGATGTGACTCACAACGACACGATTGCCTTCCCTCAGTTTGAGAACAGCGTCTTCGCAGAAGACGGAGTGGCCATTGCATCGACCCCAAGCAACGGAGGTTCGGTGGTGTTGAAGCAAGTGGCTGGTAGTCAATCAATGCTCACGTACACGCCATCCGCAACGTGGCCAGCTTCGGCAGCTGGAGAAACCAGCTACACCGACTCCGTTGGCTACTCATGGACAAACGCGCAGGGTGAAGCCGAGACCGCTACACTCAACGTCCTTGTGATCGCCCAGCCGGTCGCCGAAGCTGACACGGCTACGATTCATGACGGAAGCGCTTCGATTGACGTGCTGGCAAACGACGTTGGGGACGAACTCGAACTTGGCAGCCCTCCGACGGTGCCGGCCGGTACAGACGCATCGGTGACATACGAGGGCGGGAAGCTGATGGTGACGCCCACGCATATGTGGGGCGCAACCGAGACGAGTCTCGATGTTCCAGTCACGTATTCGGTTGTGGATTCACAGGGTAAGACGTCTTCTGCAGTCGCAACCGTGACTATTCAACGGGCACCCGTTGCAACGGCAACGACAGATCGTGGCACAATCGGACTTTCTGGATCGGTTTCGGTCAACCCAGCGGTGCTGAACCAGTCGGCCCTTGCGGCTACCGATGCCGTGACGGTTCAGACGCCACCAGCAAAGGGAATCCTTACGGTGGCAGCGGATGGAACCGCTACGTATACGGCCGATGCTGAGGCCAGCGGCGCGTATTCGTTTACCTTGCTTATTCGGGATACCCTCGGACAGCGTACAACCGCAACCTATACGGTCAACGTGCAGGCACGCCCGGTCGCAACGGGTGCTTCCGCGACCATCGGTATGGGCGAATCCTACGACTTTGCTGCGTCGGTAATCTCAACTGGAACGCTTGCTGCCTTATCGATTCAAACGGCACCGGCCCAGGGTCTCGTTGAGGTTGCAGGACAGACCATTAGGTTTAGCGCCGGGGAAGCGGAACCCGGATCTTACGCTTTTGTTGTGTTGGTTGCTGACAACCTTGGCCAAACAACCACGGCTACCTATACCGTGACGGTTCAAGCCGCACCCGTCGTGACCGGCATCAAAAGCGCGACCATCGCGCAAGGGACATCCACAACGTTTAATCCGGCTGTGGTGACCACGGGTGGCCTTGACCGCGTCGTGCTCTCTACGGCCCCGACCGGAGGAACAGTCACCGTCAACCAGGCTACGGGTGCTGTGACGTTCAACTCGGGTTCAGCCGCCGCCGGCGACTACCCCTTCACCGTGACGTACACCGATAACGTTGGGCAGTCTGTGCAGCGGGGATTCACAGTGACCGTACAATCCGCTCTCACCGCTACTGGGGGTTCCGCAACGATTGGTGAGGGCCAAACCTTTACGTTCCCAGACAGCGTCAGTACGAGCGGAACCGTTGCGAGCCAAACCCTAACAACCTTGCCGTCTCTCGGAACAGCCGTGCTCGTACCCGGTGGTGTGAGGTATACGGCAGATAGCACTCCTGGGGTGTATGGTTTCGTCGTTGAATACGCCGACAATCTGGGGCAAACGGCCACAGCCACGTATTCGGTAATCGTCCAGGCAAAGCCGACCATAACTGGTGCATCAGCGCATATCGGACTTGGGGCAGTCAAACGCTTCACCCCAATCGTTGCGACCACGGGAACGATTACGGATGCCTTCGTGAGTGCCAATCCCGCCAACGGTACCGCCACGATCGACAACGGTGAAGTTGTCTTCGACTCGGTGGATGCGGTGGCCGGAACGTACTCCTTCGAGGTGACGTTCACCGATAACGTCGGGCAGTTAGCCACCGCAACGTATCTGGTTACCATCCACAACCCGTTGTTTGTTACGGGGGAGTTTAGCGCCACTATTGCGCAGGGAGCTTCGGTGTCTTTCGCTCCCGAGTTCGCTGATGTATCGGCCTACTCCGGAGCAACTGTGAGCATCCTGCCAGAGTCAGGCACTGCATCGGTGAGCGACCTGACCCGACTGGTCACGTTTAGCGCTGCAGGAATTCAAGCTGGAATCTATCCGTTCACAATTTCCTACACCGATAGCTATGGGCAGATAACGCCAGTGGAGTTTACGGTGACGGTGCTTGCGCAACCGACTGCAACCGACCAAGAAGCTACCATCGGGTTGAGCGGGGAGATCGTGTTTACTGAGCGTGTTTCTCCCGCAGGGAATATCGTGATGGTGGAACCCCGTTCCCCGATTGAAAACTCGGGTTTTGCGCTTGAATCTGGCACGGTAGTCTTCACCACAAATGGCGCTGATTTTGCGGTAGGAACTCGAAGTCTTGTTGTGCGATACACCGATGCAGCTGGTCAGTTTGTTGACGCCACGTACACAGTGCATTTGCAGGGTAAACCAATTGCGACCGGGGCCAGTGCCACCATCGGGGTTGGCGCATCGCATACATTCCCGAAGAACGTGATTTCGGCAAGCCACGATTTGCGCATCGAGATTGTGCAGCCGGACGAAGGCACTGTCACCGTCGCGAGTGACGGAGCCATGACCTACGCTGCCGGAGCAGCCTCGGCCGGAGTCCACTCGTTTAGCGTGACGTACACCGATGAATTTGACCAGTCAGTCACTGTGGAATACACAATAACGGTGCAAAGCGGGCCAGTGATTAACCTATTGACGAGTCAAACGGTGGCAGAACGGGGGACCGCCGAGTTCATCCCAGTGATTGATACCGCTGGTTCGTTGGCCCATGTGACTGTTGAATCTCAGCCGTCGCAGGGTGAGCTTATCGTTGATCAGGCCTCCGGAAAGGTTGTGTTTGAAGCGAAAGATGCCGCACCCGGCGTGTATTCCTTTGAAGTGACCTTTACAGACGATCTTGGGCAGGGCACGAGCGTGACACTGACAGTGACGGTTCAGGCGAAGCCAACGGTCAACGGTGACCAGCAAAAAGTCGCCGAAGGCGGTAGCGTGTCGTTCGTCGAACAGGTTGAAACCAGCGGCACCATCGTGCAGCGAGAGATTATTCAGAAGCCGGCAGACGGCGAGGCCGTGCTTGGTTCGGTGATTTACCGTGCAGGCCATGCCCAACCTGGTCGCTACGAATTTGTCGTACGCTACACGGATGACCTGGGGCAGACAGCGGATGCCACCTACGCTGCGACCGTGCAGGCCGCGCCGATTGCCAAGGGCCGCATCGAGTTGACAGTTCCGTTTGGTACAGAACGCGTAACGATTGACGTGGTTGGTGCCGTTGAGAGCGAATATTTGCTCCCGTTGACCGCGAGTGACTTTAGCCAGCCGTCTAGCGGCGCTGTATCGCTCAACGGCGAAGGTCTTCCTGAATACACAACGGTCGCTGGCTTTGTCGGAACCGCCTCATTCAACACAACCGTTGTGGATGACCTTGGCCAGTCGGCGGTCGTGACATCCACGATTACCGTTGAGCCGGCGGTAGCTGTGACAACCAACCACGGCCTTGCCGCGACCGGATTCGGGAGTGACGTGACGGTGTGGATGCTCCTCGCGCTCCTCGTTCTGATCGGCTCCGGCTGCCTGTTGCTTGTCATCCGACGCCACACTACGACTTCTGTGCGTCGACAGTGATGTTTGGCAACGGTTCGGCCGAGGCACGAGGTCTCGGCCGAACCTCATCGGCCGTCGAGTTCGAATCGTAACCGGTCTGGACGCGGAACAACGCTGCAAGGAATACACGCTGCTGAAGGGGACAAGGGGGCAAGCATGACTACACATCAACCAGGGCAAGATGTCGAGTTAATAAACGAATACAGGGGAGGAGCCGATCACGCAGCAGAAACGCTGTTTCGTCTCTACTACGAGTCGGCACTTGTGCTGGCGCGAAGCAAGGTTCAATCCAAAGAGCTTGGCGAAGAACTTGCGAGTGATGCCTTTCTCAAAGTGCTAGAAATCATCAGGCGAGGGAAAGGGCCAAAGGACAATTTTCGGGCATATTTGCTTGTCACTGTTCGACACAACATCGCATCCTGGTATCAGGACTCTCAAAGAGTGGTTAGCGTTGACGATGTTGAACCGTATCTCACGGAGACAGCCCCAGAATCAAGCCGAGAACTTGAGCAGACAGATAACGCCACCATTACCGCTTTTAATCGCCTGCCTGACCGCTGGCGGCAGATTATTTTTCTCAAGGCAATTGAGAACCGAAGCCCGAAAGAGTGCGCCCGGCTCCTTGGGATGAACGCAACGGCCGTTGGTGTGCTGTACCTGAGGGCGCGCGCGGGGCTTCGGCGAGAATACTTGCGGGAGAAATCGTTTGCAGCCGCACAGGGGGCACTCTCGGAATGTGTGGCGCTGAGCCATGATCTTGGCGATAAGGCAGCGGGGATAACGCTCAGGGCTGGTAAAGCTCGTGGTCTCACGGATCACCTTGCAACCTGTCCACAGTGTGGAAAAACGCTTGACCATCTGACCCTAATCGCGCACACCTTTGGGTCGCACTCATCGGCGGCCCTTGCCTCAGTAGCCGGGCTGCTTATTATTCCCACGCTGCCACAGGGGTCGGCTGTGTCTGCGGCTGCAGGAACCTCATTCTTAGCGCGAATATTTGGAAGCTCGACCGGTATTGCGGGTGCCGGTGCGGTAGGAGTAACGGCCGTGCTCGCGACCGGGGCGTTGACCAGCCAGGCGAGTTCCGTGCCAGTGGAGGTTGCTGTCATTGAACAGGCGACCGGCTCATGCCTTGTCGAACTCGACCAGCGCGACAGGGGCGCTGCAATTGGAACTCTTGCCACTGTGAATTCTGGGACGGAGGGCTGCTCAGTCGTCGTGTCGCGCGACGGTCGAACTCTTGCCAGCGTCGCTGACATTGATCAGCGACACGTGTTTATCGCGTCTCGGCCCGGAACCTATCAGGTCACAATTGCGATGGGCGGCACCCAGGAAACTCGGTTGTTTTCGGTTGCCGCTGGGTAGCCAGCACCACGGCCAGTACGAGTGGGTTCAACCAGCTTTGCTTCCACCCGAGAATGGATGAGTAACTACTGATTCGTGCGCTGACGAAAACGGTTGAGGACAATCCGTGAAGATCGGTTGTTCTGTGTTCGTGATCTAAGCAGCCACGATGCTGAGCTTCGGTGATGGCGGAGCAGTGTGGCTACTCAGGTGCGAACCCATCCCACGGCCCGTGTGCCGTCATATTGGTCACGCATCCGCTCATAACGCCAGACTTGAGTGGGTCTGTGACCATTCTCACGATCTACCCAGTTCATGGTGCCCCCTGCTGGATTCGAACCAGCGGCCTTCTACTCCGGAGGTAGACGCTCTATCCCCTGAGCTAAGGGGGCTCAGGACGAGAACCAGAGTAGCATCGCGCACGCACATTTGCCGCATCGGGCCGTGTCTCGTCGGCGAACAGCATCGGTAAAGCCTTGTGACGGCGCTAGAATTGACGCTTGTGACTCCTGAACAGCTTTCGGCATACCTTCTGACCATCGTCAACGACCTCATCGCCTCGAAAAACGGCGAGGGCGTGACCGCTTCGCTTGACGACGTTGCCCTCGACCGACCACGCAATCGTGACCACGGCGACTGGGCCTCAAACGTTGCAATGAAGTTTGCCAAGCGACTCGGCGTGAACCCCCGAGACTTCGCGACCGAGATCGCGGATGCGCTTCGCCAGGTTGAGGGCGTCTCCGACGTGGACGTTGCCGGCCCCGGATTTATTAACATCCGTCTCGATGCCGCCGCAGCTGGTCAGATCGTGAAGCAGATCGTTGAGCAGGGTGAGGCATACGGCCACAACTCCGCGCTTGACGGGCTTCGCATCAACATGGAGTTTGTCTCGGCGAACCCAACCGGTCCGCTCCACCTCGGCCACACGCGCTGGGCAGCGCTTGGCGACTCAATCGCCCGGATGCTGCGAGCATCGGGTGCCGATGTAACCGCCGAGTACTACATCAACGACGCCGGCGCGCAGATGGATAAATTTGGCAACTCTGTGTTGGCGGCAGCAAAGGGCGAGCCAACCCCTGAGGGCGGATACCCCGGCGAATACATCGCAGAACTCGCCCGTAAGGTGCTGGTGGAAAAGCCCGACATCCTTGATCTGCCAGCCGACGAGGCGCTCGCCGAGGTGCGCGAGCGCGCTTACCAACTGCAAATCGGCGAGATCAAGCAGTCACTCGAAAACTTCCGAGTTCACTTCGACGTGTGGTTCTCTGAGCGCACGCTGCACGAGGTCGACCCTGCGCTTGGGATGAGCCCCATTGCGGCATCCGTTGACCGTCTGCGCGCGCAGGGTCATGTCTACGATGCTGATGACGCGGTTTGGGTTCGCACAACAGATTTCACCGATGACAAGGACCGTGTCATCACCCGTGGCAACGGAATCTACACCTACTTCGCTGCGGACGCCGCGTACTACCTGAGCAAGCAGGATCGCGGATTCACCGAGAAGATCTACCTGCTCGGTGCAGACCACCACGGCTACGTGAACCGGCTCAAGGCCATTGCCGGCGCAGCTGGCGAAGACCCAGAAGTTAACATCAAGGTTATGATCGGCCAGCTGGTAAGCCTCAACGGCGCAAAGCTGTCGAAGCGTGCAGGCAACATCATCGAGCTTGACGACCTGCTCGACTGGCTCGGTGCCGACGCCCTCCGTTACTGGCTCGCCCGTTACCCCGCCGATTCTCCACTGTCGCTCGACGGCGAGAAGCTGCGCAGCCGTTCAAACGACAACCCCGTTTTCTACGTGCAGTACGCCCACGCCCGCACGAGCGCAGTTGCCCGCAACGCGGCGGCTGCCGGTGTTGACACGAGCGCGTTTAACCCCGAGCTGCTGACGCACGATACCGAGAATGAACTCCTCGGCGCGCTGCTCAATTACCCGCGCGTAGTTGCGCACGCTGCCGAGACCCGCGAACCGCACCGCATTGCCCGTTACCTCGAAGACCTGGCCGGCCACTACCACCGCTGGTACGACGCCTGCCGAGTCACACCGCTTGGTGACGAGCCCGTCACCCCCGTGCACCAGACCCGCCTGTGGCTGAATAACGCGGTCGGCGTTGTCATCCGCAACGGCCTCGACCTGCTCGGGGTTGAGGCTCCGGAGCGGATGTAACCAGTTCCTCTGTTCCTCGGCTGCTTCTCAGCATGCTTCCTTGTAGTGTGTGAAGACGACCAGAGGGGATTCCCATGAATCAGACGGTGAAGCGCCTGCTCATCACGCTTTCGGTGTTTGTTGTCCTGATGGGGCTGCTCGCTGGCGCACTCGCCGTGATTGATCCGTGGGTTCGCGATCGTGTTGAAGACACCATCGCCGGTGAGGTAGCCAAGCGCATTGAGATTGATGACCCGAAGTCGGTCACGGCCGAGGTTGGGGGATTCTCCGCGATTGCGCAGGTTGTGACCGGTGCGATGGATGACGTGACTGTGACCGCGCCCGGTGCCGGCTTTGGATCGGCTCGGGGCGATGTGACGCTCAAGATCAAGGATTTGCCGGTGAGCCCTGATGCGAACTTCACATCTGGCACCGTCAACGTCGTGATGACAAGCGAAGACCTTGCAAACGCCATCCTCGGTGAGGAAGGAGCCGGCGGCGCCGCGCTGCTCGACGAATCGCTCAGTGGGGTTACGCTCGATGGCGGCCTCCTGCATACAAGCAAGGTCATCGACCTTTATTTTACGACCGTTACGCTCGACGTCTGGCTGACGGTGACAGCTGAGAACAACACGTTTGTGGTGACCCCGTCACGGGTCGCAATCAACGGTGCCGAGACCAGCGTCGAGCAGATCACGGCAGAGTACGGCGATTTTGCGGGAGCAGCGTTGGCTCCACGAACGTTCTGCGCGGCGCAGTTTTTCCCGAAGGGGATGACGCTGACCGACCTCACAGCCGGTGAGGGCTCATACACGTTTGACTTCGACCTCAATCCGGCCTTCATCGCGGATGCAGACCAGCGCGAGCGAGGAACCTGCGCCTAACGAGTTATGGTTTGGTGCCGATTGGCTTTTGCGCTGGATGCCCCGGGTAGGCGCTGCCAGCCCGGTATAGCATCGCGCCGACGCAGAGCACCGCGAGGACGGCGAGTGATACGAGTACGTAGACAGTAATGCCGAGGCCGCCACCGTCACCGCCCGTTGCTGAGGTCGACAGGATCAATACAACAAAGAGGTAGGGAGCGCTCGCGACCCCGCCGACAACGGAAGCTGCGATCAGGATTGCGCCGATGATCTTGCGGATAACGGTTGGCTTTCGTTCTGGCCAGTCCCGTAGGAGGGCCTTCTGCTTAAGCGCCTTTGCCTGCCAGAAACATCCAACGGCCGCGGCGGCGCTCAGCAAGATCATGACAATGAACGTAATGGTGCCGATCGTTCCTGCTTCGCCAAAGGTAAACGCCATGACAACGACGATCGTGGCAAAGACGAAATACCAAGCAGCCGCCCCAAACGCCACGCTCGCAGGGGTGGAGGCCGATGGAGCGTTGTGTTTCGGAAGCGTACTCACAGTTCCTAAGCTACCAGCCAGCGGTCAGGAAACTGCCGAACCAGACCTTCGGCACAGCAGCACGTCACACATTCGGTTTGGGGATACGCCGTCAAGTAGGATGTTGGGGTGTCTGAACGTGATATCAACCGTTTGAGTTCGAAGCTGTATTCCCGCAATGTGTCGCGTGACACATCGGGGGTCGCTACCGTTGCCGGAGTGCCTGTCACTCAGCTGGCAGAGGCCTACGGCACTCCGCTGTTTGTGGTCGACGAGCGGCACGTTCGCGAGACCGCAACAGAGATTCGCGAGGCGTTCGATAGTGCGTTTGAGCGCATTGGCACAACCGCGAAGGTGTACTACGCCGGCAAGGCGTTTCTGTGCACCGAGGTTGCTCGCTGGGCGGTTGATGCCGGGCTCGGCGTTGACGTCTGCAGCGGGGGAGAACTCGCTGTGGCACTTGCCGCAGATGTTCCGCCAGCCAAGATCGGCCTGCACGGCAATAACAAGTCGCTTGCTGAGATTCACCAGGCGGTTGAGGCCGGAATCGGCAGCATCGTTATCGACAGCCTGATCGAGATCGATCGGGTTGCCGCGGCTGCCGAGCAGCAGGGGGCCATCCAGTCCGTTCGTCTTCGAGTGAACAGCGGGGTGCACGCCCACACACACAGCTTCCTTGCGACGTCGCACGAGGACCAAAAATTTGGGCTTCCGCTCGAAGCCGCAGCAGAGGCGGTTGCTCGTATTCGCTCGCACTCCTCACTGAACTTCCTTGGGCTGCACTGCCACATTGGTTCCCAGATCTTTGCGCCCGAGGGATTTGCCGAGTCGGCGGCGCGTTTGCTTGGCATCCACAGAGACCTTCTTGCCGACGGACCTGTGCCGGAGCTCAATCTCGGCGGTGGCTTCGGAATCGCCTATGTTGAGAGCGATGAGCCTCCTGTTGTTGCAGACCTCGCCAACCAGATCGCGGATATCGTGCGTGACACCGCTGCCGAGCTCGGCATCCCGCTACCGACCGTGGCGTTTGAGCCTGGGAGGGCGGTTATCGGCGGTTCAACCCTCACTCTCTATACCGTCGGTACCATCAAACCCGTTGCTCTGAGTGAGGGCGGCGTACGAACCTATGTGAGCGTAGACGGCGGTATGAGCGATAATGCCCGTCCCGCGCTCTACGAAGCCGACTACTCGGTTGGGCTGGCAAGCCGGACGTCAGACGCCGAGCCGATGCTCATTCGGCTCGCGGGTAAGCACTGCGAAAGCGGTGACATCGTGGTCTACAACGACTACCTTCCCTCCGATATCGCTGCCGACGACCTCGTTGTTGTGCCAGCAACCGGCGCCTACTGCTGGTCGCTGTCGAGCAATTACAACTACCTCGGTCGTCCGCCGGTTGTTGCGGTGAAGGACGGCAAATCACGTCTGATCGTTCGCGGTGAGGGTCTTGCCGAATTGCTTTCGCGAGACTGCGGAATCGACCAGCCAGCTCAGCCTGCCCGCCCCGCATCCGTGACCAGCAGCCTGACAGAGGGCGCTACCCTGTAACGCCCAGCTTGTGCCTTTTGGATGCCGCGATCCCGCGCGCAACCACCACCGTGCTTACCCCCAAACCTGTGTCATCAAGGAGAATCATGATTGAGTACCGAAACCTACGGGTGGCGCTGTTGGGCGCCGGATCCGTAGGATCGCAGACCGCCCGCCTGCTGCTTGAGCACGCCGACGAGCTCGCCTCGCGTGTTGGTGCCAAGCTGGAACTCGCTGGTATCGCCGTGCGCAATACCTCGGCAAAGCGGGATGTTGAGCTTCCTGCCGAGCTGTACACGACCGACGCGGAGGCGCTCATTACGAGCTCCGATATTGTGATCGAACTCATGGGCGGCATCGAGCCGGCCAAGAGCTACATCATCCAGGCCCTCACCTCCGGCGCTGACGTCATTACCGCCAATAAGGCGCTGCTGGCTGAGCACGGCGACGAGCTGTTCGAGATCGCCGACCAGGTTGGTGCCCAGCTCTACTACGAGGCATCCGTTGCTGCCGCTATTCCGATTTTGCGCCCGTTGCGCGAGAGCCTTGCTGGTGACCGGATCAACCGCGTCATGGGCATCGTCAACGGAAGCACCAACTACATCCTTGACCGCATGGATCGCTTCGGCGACAGTGCGGAAGACGCGGCGGCGGTTGCGCTCGAACTCGGCTTCCTCGAGGCCGACCCCACGCTGGATGTTGAAGGCTACGACGCCGCCCAAAAGGTCACCATCCTCGCGAGCCTCGCGTTCCACACGTCCGTCCCTGTCGCCTCCGTGCACAGGGAAGGCATCGCCAGCGTGACGCTTGAGCAGGTTCGTGCCGCTCGTGAGGCCGGCTACGTCATCAAGCTCCTTGCAATTGCGGAACGTCTCGCCGACCCAGACACGGGAGTCGAGTCTATTTCGGCGCGTGTCTACCCGGCCCTCATCAGCCGCCAGCACCCGCTAGCCACCGTGCACGAGGGAAAAAACGCCGTCTTTGTTGAGGCAGAAGCCGCTGGCAGCCTCATGTTTTACGGCGCGGGCGCCGGGGGAGTAGAGACAGCCTCCGCAGTGCTTGGTGACCTCGTATCTGCCGCGCGACGCCACGTGGCAGGCGGCCCAGGAGTCGCCCAAAAAGCGCACGCAAGCCTTCCAATCGTGCCGGTTGGCTCAATTGAAACTCGCTACCAATTCACCCTTGAGGTTGCTGACGAGCCGGGCGTGTTGGCAACTGTTGCAACGGTTCTTGCATCGCATCGTGTGTCAGTTGAGACGGTTATTCAGACCGCATCAACAGACACGGAGGCCTCAGGCACCGCTACGCTGGTAATTGGAACCCACACCGCGCGCGAGGCATCCCTGTCCGCGACCGTCACCGAGCTCGCCAACCTCGGCGTTGTGACGGCAGTGAAAAGTGTTTTACGAATTGAAGGAATCTAATGGCTAACTTGTGGCGCGGTCTTATCCGCGAATATGCAGACCGACTCGACGTCAGCGACGCGACGCCCGTCATCACGCTCGGTGAGGGTGGCACTCCGCTCATCCCAGCCCCGGCGCTGTCTGCACGCACCGGTGCCAACGTCTTCGTGAAATACGAGGGCATGAACCCAACGGGTTCGTTTAAAGACCGCGGCATGACCATGGCTATCTCGAAGGCCGTTGAGCACGGGGCAAAGGCCGTTATCTGCGCGTCGACCGGCAACACCTCTGCGTCAGCTGCCGCATACGCAACGCACGCAGGCATCACGGCCGCCGTGCTCGTGCCAGAGGGCAAGATCGCTATGGGCAAGCTCAGCCAGGCAATCGCGCACAACGCCACCCTTCTGCAGGTGCAGGGAAACTTCGACGACTGCCTCGACATTGCTCGTGAGCTTTCGGCTAACTACCCGGTACACCTCGTTAACTCGGTCAACCCTGACCGCATCGAGGGCCAGAAGACCGGAGCATTCGAGATCGTCGAGCAGCTGGGTAAGGCGCCAGACTTCCACTTCATTCCAGTTGGCAACGCCGGCAACTACACGGCGTACCACCGCGGCTACCGCGAGTACGCGGATGCGGGCATCTCGAACCAGGTTCCCCGCATGTTTGGGTTCCAGGCCGAGGGCAGCGCGCCTATCGTGCTTGGCCACCCGGTGAAAAACCCCGAAACGATTGCGAGTGCAATTCGCATCGGTAACCCTGCTTCGTGGGAGCTCGCTCTTTCTGCGCGCGACGACAGCAACGGCTACTTCGGCGCGATCAGCGACGCCAAGATTCTTGAGGCGCACCGCATCCTCTCGGCAGAGGTTGGCGTCTTTGTTGAGCCTGCCTCGGCCATCGGCGTAGCCGGACTGCTTGAGCGTTCAGCCGCTGGCGAGATCCCTGCAGGCTCGACGGTTACCATCACGGTCACCGGTCACGGCCTCAAAGACCCGCAGTGGGCGCTTCGCGGCACCGACGGCGTCGACGTACAGCCGACGGTTGTGCCTGTTGATGTCACCGAGGTGGCAAGCGTTCTTGGCCTCGCGAAGGGCGACGCGTGAGCCTGACCGGTCGCTCGGTTCGCGTTCGCGTCCCGGCAACCACCGCAAACCTTGGCCCAGGATTCGACACGCTTGGGCTTGCCCTCGCGCTGTATGACGAACTTGAGGTGAGTGTCAGGGATGCACCCGGCGCCACTGTTGAGGTGCACGGAGTCGGAGAGGGAGAGGTGCCAACCGACGAGAGCAACCTTGTTGTTCGCGCCATGGCCTACACCTTTGAGCGTGTTGGCCAGCCGGTCCCCGGCGTTAACCTTGTTGCCCATAATGCGATCCCGCACGGACGTGGACTTGGCTCGTCAGGAACCGCGATTGTGTCAGGCATCATGGCCGCACGCGGTTTGCTTGAGGGCATCGCCACGATTGACCACAGCATGCTGTTGGCGATTGCGACTGAGCTTGAGGGCCACCCAGACAATGTGGCCCCCGCGCTGTTCGGAGGGCTCACAATCGCGTGGACCTCAGCAGACGGCCCAAAACACAAAAAGCTCAACGTGCATCGTGGGGTTTCTCCGCTTGTGCTCGTTCCCGAGTTCACGCTGTCAACTGAGGTTGCTCGCAGCCTACAGCCGCAGACGGTTCCCCACGAGGATGCCGTTTTCAACGTGTCACGATCCGCCCTGCTGGTCGCCGCGCTGACTCAGAGCCCAGAGCTTCTGTTTGAGTCGACGGAAGACAGACTGCACCAGAGCTACCGCGGAGAGGCCATGCCTGAGACGCGCGACCTGATTGCCGCGCTTCGCGAAGCGGGCTTCCCCGCTGTGGTTTCTGGCGCTGGCCCGTCCATCCTCGTGCTCTGCAACGATCCGGCGCAGCGTGCGCAGGCCACGGAGCTTGCCGAATCTGTGAGTACCTCATCATGGCGTTCGCTTCCATTGGCTGTTGATTTCAAAGGTGCTACAGTAGTTTCTGTACCCGAAAGAAATTGAGCGCTTAGGCGTTTGTCAATTTCTGGCTACGCTTTATCCTCAATCGGCTCGCTACGATGCCGTATTGATCACCTAGATCCCTCATAACAGTGCCTGAGTCCAGACCACCGCATGAGGTTTGGCGGCTCCCGTTGTTTTAGCGCCCGCCCGAGACTCACATCCTCGGCGTCTGGCCCACGGTTTGTCTGCCACTAATCCCCGAAAGGAACACATCGTGGAGAACACCTCCAACGGTCCCGCATCGAACGATGGAACAGCAACCGCTGCCCCCGCAGAAACATCTTCAGCTGCGGCTGCCCCTGCAGCCGAGACTGCCGAGGCTCCGAAGAAGCGCGCACCGCGTCGCGCATCATCGGTGAAGGCAAAAGCCGCCGACGCCGCTGACGCAGTAGCACCAGCTGCGGAAGCCGCCGCAGCATCCGACGAGCCAGTAGCTCCAAAGAAGGCACCAGCTCGTGCCAGCCGCGCAAAGGCAGCGGCTGCATCAGCCGATGCAGCAACGGCCGCTGAGCCAGCAGCTGAGGCTCCCGCAGAAGCCGCGCCAAAGAAGCGCGTCAGCCGCGCGAAGAAGGCCACCGTCGACACCGCAGAGACTGCCGCCGACGCCCCTGTCGCCGAGGCCGAAGCGGCACCGGTGAAGCGCGCCACCCGCAGCAAGGCTGCTGCTTCTGCCCCTGTTGAAGCTGCAGCAGACAGTGCGACCGAGACGGTCGCCGAAGAAAAGCCAACCCGCGCCAAGCGTGGACGCAAAGTCGCAGAGGCGCCAGCGTCGGAAGCCGCCGCAGACTCCGCAGCTGCTGCCTCCGATGCGGCCGTCAGCGACAACGCCGCACCGGTAGCCGACTCCGAGGCTGCACCTGCCGAAAAGGCCGAGGCAAAAACTTCTGGGCGCAACGCTCGCAACAACCGCAACTCGCGCAATAACGATAAGAACGCTGAGAGTCAGGCCGACGCCGCATCCTCAGAGGCAGAAGCCGAGAGCGGTTCAGACGGTAATAACGAGAAGCCGCAAGAGGCAAACGAGCCTCGCCAGAACGGCCGCAACCGTAACCGTCGCAACAACCAGAACAACGACGGAAACGCTCAGAACTCGCAGAGCGACAAGAACGCCGACAAATCCGACGACTCAAACGACAACTCTGGCAATAACAACCAGCGCAACAACCGCAATAACCGCGACGACAATAACCGCGATGACAACTCGCGTGGCAACGCCCGCAATCGTCAGCGTGACCGCAAGCGTCGCGGAGGAACCAACGACGAGTTCGAGCCAGAACTGACCGAAGACGACGTCTTGCTGCCCATCGCCGGCATCCTTGACGTGCTTGACAACTACGCCTTCGTTCGTACCAGCGGCTACCTGCCTGGCACCAACGACGTCTACGTTTCGCTTGGTCAGGTCAAAAAGTACAACCTTCGCAAGGGTGACGCCGTTGTTGGCGCAATCCGCCAGCCGCGCGACGGCGACCACAACGGCCGCCAGAAGTACAACGCAATCGTCAAGGTTGACTCGATCAACGGCCTCAGCGTCGAAGAGAACGAGAAGCGCGTTGACTTCAACGAGCTCACCCCGCTCTACCCGCAGGAGCGCCTGCGTCTCGAGACCACGTCAGAGAAGCTCACGCAGCGCATCATCGACCTCGTTGCCCCCATCGGCAAGGGCCAGCGCGGCCTTATCGTCGCGCCGCCAAAGGCAGGCAAGACCATCGTCATGCAGCAGATCGCAAACGCAATTGCGACCAACAACCCAGAGGTTCACCTCATGGTTGTGCTTGTTGATGAGCGCCCAGAAGAAGTCACCGACATGCAGCGAACCGTCAAGGGTGAGGTCATCGCTTCTACCTTCGACCGCCCAGCTGAAGACCACACCACGGTTGCCGAGCTCGCCATCGAGCGCGCAAAGCGCCTGGTCGAGATGGGCCACGATGTTGTTGTGCTGCTCGACTCGATCACTCGTCTTGGCCGTGCCTACAACCTCACCGCGCCAGCCTCTGGCCGCGTGCTGTCCGGTGGTGTGGATGCCTCGGCTCTCTACCCGCCAAAGCGTTTCTTTGGTGCAGCCCGCAACATCGAAAACGGCGGATCGCTCACCATCCTCGCAACCGCTCTCGTTGAGACGGGTTCGAAGATGGACGAGGTTATCTTCGAAGAGTTCAAGGGCACCGGGAACATGGAGCTTCGCCTGTCACGTCAGCTGGCAGACAAGCGCATCTTCCCCGCCGTCGACGTCACCGCATCCAGCACCCGCCGTGAAGAGATGCTTATGGGAGCCGACGAGGTCAAGGTGACCTGGAAGCTGCGCCGCGCGCTCAGCGGGCTCGACCAGCAGCAGGCCCTTGAGGTTGTGCTGTCGAAGCTCAAGGAGACGTCATCGAACGTTGAGTTCCTGATGCAGATGCAGAAGTCTGGCTCGATTTCTTCCGCGAAGGACTAAGCATGTTCGAATCAGTTCATACCCTCCTCGAGGAGCACGCTGGGCTCCAGGAGCAGCTTGCCGATCCGGCGCTGCACTCGGACCCGGCGCGCGCCAAAAAGGTGAACCGCCGCTACGCGGAACTCAGCAAGATCAAGTCGGCCTACGACTCGTGGATTCAGCAGCAAGAAGATCTTGAGGCCGCCCGAGAGCTCGCAAAGGAAGACGAGAGCTTCGCAGAAGAAATTCCTGAGCTCGAAGAGGGCCTTGTGGTTGCTCAGGAGAAGCTGCGCCGTCTGCTCATCCCTCGCGACCCAGACGATGGCCGCGACGTCATCATGGAGATCAAGGGTGGCGAGGGCGGGGCCGAGTCTGCACTGTTCGCCGCCGACCTGCTGCGCATGTACATGCACTACGCAGAGTCAAAGGGTTGGAAGACCGAGCTGCTTGAGCGCACCGAGAGCGATCTTGGTGGGTACAAGGATGTTCAGGTCGCCATCAAGAGCAACGCGACCGACCCATCGCAGGGCGTGTGGGCGCACCTCAAATACGAGGGCGGCGTGCACCGCGTACAGCGGGTGCCAGCCACCGAGTCTCAGGGGCGCATCCACACCTCAACGACCGGTGTGCTGGTGTTCCCAGAGGTTGATGAGCCAGGCGAGGTCGAGATCCACCCCAACGACCTCAAGATCGACGTCTACCGTTCGAGCGGCCCTGGTGGCCAGTCGGTGAACACGACCGACTCCGCCGTCCGCCTCACCCACCTTCCAACGGGAATCGTGGTTGCAATGCAGAACGAGAAGAGCCAGCTGCAGAACCGCGAAGCTGGTATGCGCGTGCTCCGTGCCCGCATCCTTGCGCGCCAGCAGGAGGAAATCGCTGCAGAGGCGAGCGCGCACCGCAAGACGCAGATCCGCACGATGGACCGTTCTGAGCGCATCCGTACGTATAACTTCCCGGAGAACCGCATCGCGGATCACCGCACGGGGTACAAGGCGTACAATCTTGACGCCGTGATGAACGGCGCAATCGGCCCTGTGATCGAGTCGTGCATCCAGTTCGACGAAGAGGCCCGCTTGGCCGACCTCGGAGACAACAGCTAGGTTCCGCAGCAACACAGCAAAACAGCGAGACGGCCCGGTTCTGGTGATCATTCACCGGAACCGGGCCGTTGTCTGTTCGGTATCCTGACACTGGGGACAGGGAAGAGAGCATGATGGACGCATACGGTGAAGCGCAGGTGATGGTGACGCCAGCGCAGGCCCGAAGCCTTACCCGCTACTACTGGTGGGCGTTGGTGATTCCGCTGCTGCCAGAGTTATTCTTCGGGCCGCGGCTCCGTCGTCGCAACCACGTGCTTGACCAGCACCTGCGGCTCATCCGAAAATTTGGGTTGGTCAGGGTTGGTCTTCTGATTGTTGCGGCAGGATTCGTGCTGATTCCATTCGGGTTTATCGTATCCATCCTGACCATCGTGATCCTTGGCGGCATGAGCATCTACGGCATCGTAGACACGAGCAGAGCCGTTGATGCTGTGCAACAGGGCAGTGCGTATCCCTACGGTGTGAGCGCCGAATGGATCTTCTTCTGGGTGTCCTAACCCAAGCATCGCTACCGGTCTAACGCCTCCCCGCCGGAAAACGGTTCAGCGGGCTGCAACCTAAATGTAGATCGCTGGATCGATGTAGTCCTTGTCGGGGATGCCGTTGCCAGCGCGCGATGTTGCTTCGCTTGTTGACGTGGCGGTGACATCCTTTCGGGGCCGCGCGACCGCCGGGATACCAACAAGAATTGAGCCGCTTGGTGCGTCTTTGACGACGACGGCGTTTGCCCCAACGACGCTGTCTGAGCCAACAGTGATATTGCCGAGCAATTTTGCCCCTGCGCCAATCATGACTCGGTCGCCAACGGTTGGGTGTCGTTTGGTGTGTTTGCTTGTGGTGCCGCCGAGGGTGACGCCGTGGTACATCATGACGTCGTCACCAACGATGGCGGTTTCGCCGATGACAACACCCATGCCGTGATCGATGAACACACGGCGACCGAGGGTAGCTCCAGGGTGAATCTCAATGCCGGTCGCAAAACGGGTGAGCTGGGAGAGCACGCGGGCGATGAACTTAAAGCCCCGCTTCCAGAGTGCGTGGCTGAGGCGGTGCCAGGCCACGGCGTGCACTCCCGAGTACACGAAAAACACCTCGGCCGCGCTCCGCGACGCTGGGTCGTGGGAGCGGGCGGCCGAGATGTCTTCGCGCAGTCGTGAAAATAGCATGCTGAGGGGGAGCCTACCTGATTCTTCGCCTAGTCGAGCAGGTCTTCGTAGAGCACGGTCGAAATGTAGCGCTCACCAAAGTCTGGCACGATGACAACAATGGTTTTGCCAGCGTTTTCGGGGCGCTTGGCAACCTCGATTGCGGCGTGTACGGCGGAGCCTGACGAGATGCCTGCGAGGATGCCCTCGTCGGTTGCCAGCGCACGGGCGACGCGAAGCGAGTCCTCAAGCGTGACGTCGAATACCTCGTCGTACACGGTTGTGTCGAGAACCTCTGGCACAAAGTTTGCGCCAATGCCCTGGAGTTTGTGCGGGCCGGCTTTGCCCTCGCTGAGCAGAGGCGAGTCGATGGGCTCGACCGCGATGACCTGTAGGCCAGGCTTGCGGGCCTTGAGTACCTGGCCGACACCGGTGATGGTGCCCCCTGTGCCGATGCCGGCAACAACAATGTCAACCTCACCGTCGGTGTCGCGCCAGATTTCTTCTGCCGTTGTGACGCGGTGGATTTCGGCGTTGGCGGGGTTCGAGAACTGCTTCGCCCAGATTGCTCCCGGCGTATTTTCTACGATCTCCTTTGCCTTTTCAACCGCGCCGCGCATGCCTTCAGGGCCTGGGGTGAGCACGATCTCCGCGCCATACGCGCGAAGGAGCACGCGACGCTCTTTACTCATGGTCTCTGGCATGGTCAGGATCACCTTGTAGCCCCGAGCTGCGCCGACGAGCGCGAGCGCGATGCCAGTGTTGCCGCTGGTGCCCTCAACGATGGTTCCGCCCGGCTTGAGCTCGCCAGACTGTTCGGCGGCATCAACAATGGCGATGCCGAGTCGATCCTTCACGCTTGCGCCTGGGTTGTAGAACTCAAGCTTGGCAAGTACGCGGGCGCCTGCGTCGCCGACCACGCGATTGAGCTGGACTAGGGGAGTGTTGGCAAAAGCCTCGGTTATGTTTGCGTGGATGCGTTGAGACACGGTTCTCCTTAGGGTGAGGCGGTATGGGGAGACCAAACGTTGAGACACCCCAGTGGACCCGCTGCGATTATGCTATTACCTGCGTTTGCGACGCAGACAAGTGTTACGCCCTTTCTGTAACACGGCATATGCCCGTTTGATTCCGCAGTTGGCCGGATGGGCGCACCGTAGACTGGACATTCACCACGTTGGCCAGCAGAAAGCTTGCGATCATCTCTTCTCCTCTTGACCCCAAAACCGCGGCATCAACCTCAAGCACTGACGGCAGCCGGCACAACGAAGGAGCCGCCACGGGTATGCGCGCCCTCGTAGAAGCGGTCGTTGCCCGGCTGACGGACGCCGGCATCCCAGACCCTCAGGTTGATGCTGAGCTCCTTCTTGGGCATGTGCTCAACGAGAGCCGCGGTCGAGTGCAGGCCCTATCGATTATGGATGTCGCCGTCGACGACGATGCGCGTACGGCCCTTGCCCCCTTGGTGGCTCGGCGAGCCACCCGCGAACCGCTGCAGCACATCACGGGAACCGCCGCGTTTCGATCGCTCACCCTCAACGTTGGGCCGGGTGTGTTTGTGCCACGGCCTGAGACCGAATCGGTTGTGCAGTTTGCCATTGATGCGCTGAGGGCGTTACCTGCAGCAGAGCCGGTCGCGGTCGACCTTGGCACCGGAAGCGGCGCTATTGCGCTTGCGATGGCAGTCGAGGTCCCAACGGCAAGGGTCTACGCCGTTGAGATGAGCGACGACGCGTTTCCCTGGACCCGGCGCAATTTTGACGAGGTCGCTGCGCCAAACGCTGAGCTGATCCACGGTGATCTTGAGCATGCGGTCGATCACCTAGCTGGCACGGTGAACGTGCTCATTTCAAATCCTCCCTATATTCCCGCAGCTGCCATCCCTCGCGATCCGGAGGTCCGTCTGTTCGACCCTGAGGTCGCTCTCTATGGGGGAGAGGACGGCCTCGATGTGGTCCGCACGGTGAGCCAGGTTGGTCTTCGACTTGTTGTGCAAGGGGGAGTCCTCGTCTTGGAGCACGGAGAATTACAGGGTGACGCGATTCGGACGCTGCTCGCGCAGGATGGCTGGCGGTCCCCAGAGACACATAAAGACCTCACCTATCGCGACCGCACAACAACCGCCATTCGCTGAGCGCAGCCGGCCGACAAATCCATTCGCCGCAGATTGCGATAATTTGCCAAGAACATCGCGTTTGGGGGCGAATGGATGCTTCCGTTCGTTGCGTACCCAGCGCGGATGAGCGAACTGCCAGCGTTACTAACTATCATGGGAGAGTTATGGCTACGGTATTTGACTGCTCGGTGAGCGCGGAACTTCTTGCGGGGATGCGGCACGCGCGTGGCGCTATCGCCAAGGGCGAACTTGTTGTCTTTCCAACTGACACTGTCTACGGGGTAGCTGCCGATGCCTTCTCCCCGGCAGCCGTGCAGCGTCTGCTTGATGCAAAAGGGAGGACCCGCCAGTCGCCGCCGCCAGTGTTGATTGCCAATACCGCGATGTTGAACGCGCTGGCCGAATCTGTGCCGCAGAAAGTGACCGAACTTGTTGAGGCTTTCTGGCCGGGAGCCCTCACCATTGTCCTCAACGCGCAGCCCTCGCTGCACTGGGACCTCGGCGACACCAACGGAACGGTTGCTGTTCGCATGCCAAATAGCTCAATCGCGCTCGAGCTCCTTGCCGAGACAGGGCCACTTGCCGTGTCGTCCGCAAACCTCACCGCTCAGCCTGCCGCAATGTCTGCGGCAGAAGCCGAGAGCATGCTTGGCGATTCGATTGCTGTCTACCTTGAGGCCGGAGCTGCCGAACCCTCTGGCACGGCATCCACCATCGTGGATGCTCGCGGCCTGACCGACGATGGTGGGTCGCTTGTTGTGCTTCGTGCCGGCGATATCTCGGCTGAGCAGCTTGCAGCAGCCCTCGAAGGTGTTTCGGTCAGCTAGTGCGCCTCTATCTCCTTATCTTCGCGATTGCGGCACTCGTCTCCGGCGGGGCCTCGTATATTGTGTACAAACTCAGCACGAAGTATCGGCTTGCGCCCGCGGTCCGTGAGCGCGATGTGCATTCGACGCCAACGCCGAGACTCGGCGGAATTGCAATGTTTTGCGGCATGCTTGTCGCATTTGCCGTTGCCTCACAGATTCCGCTTCCGATTTTCAGCATCATTTTCGCCGATCCCGGCCCCATCTGGGCAATCCTCGGCGCCGCGCTCCTTATCGTTGTTGTTGGCATCGCCGACGACATTTGGGACCTTGACTGGATGATCAAGCTTGGTGCACAGATGCTTGCCGCCGGTCTGCTTGCCTGGCAGAGCATCCAGATCGTGTCACTCCCCATCGGCAACAGCATCGCAATTGCCTCGCCCCTCGCTAACTTTGTGCTCACGGTGTTCCTTGTTGTGCTCGTCATGAACGCCATCAACTTCATCGACGGCCTCGACGGGCTCGTGGCTGGAGTTGCGATTATCGCCAACGGCGTGTTTTTCATCTATAGTTTCTTGCTCGTTCAGCAGACAAGCCCAAACAACCACTTCAACCTTGCGAGCCTCATCGCGGTCATTCTTGTTGGGGTATGCGTTGGATTCTTGCCGTTCAACTGGCACAAGGCCCGCATGTTCATGGGAGACTCTGGTGCGTTGCTTGTTGGCCTTATGATGGCGGTCTCGACAATTTCCGTCACGGGTCAGCTCAATCCTGGTTCGCTGGATACGAAGGTACTGCTCGCGGCATACATCCCCATCATTCTTCCGTTTGCTGTCATGACGGTGCCGTTGCTTGACTTCTCGCTCGCGGTTATTCGGCGTGTGCAAGCGGGGAAGAGCCCGTTCACGGCTGACCGAAAGCACCTGCATCACCGCCTGCTTGATATGGGACACAGCCACCTCCAAGCCGTGCTGATCTTCTATGCATGGACGGCCGTTATCTCCATCGGTTTCTTGTTTATCTTTATCTCGCAGTCGTTCCTGTTTCCGCTCATCTTTATGGGCGTTGGATTCCTCGGCTGCCTCGCAATGACGCTTGCCCCCCTTGGTCGCCGAAAGCGCACCGAGATCGAGGTGCAGCTCGCGGATGTTGACTCGGCAGCCGCCGATGTCCTCGCCCCATACGACCCGCTTGATGAAGCCTCAGAAAAGCGCATTAAACTCGACGACTAGTTTCCCCGCCAGATCAGCCCTTCCGGGCAGCCAACAGAAAGCCGACGAAGAGACTACCCATGACTGACACCACTCCAGCCCAACCAGCCCCCGACGACCAGCCGGTGGATGTGGAACAGCTGCCACGCGTTGTCCCGTCATCGCAACCCATCCTTCGCCGTGCCCTGATCCTTGGCAGCTATGTTGGCCTAGGCGTCATCGCGGTCATGAGCGTGATCGGGTGGCTGTGGGATGGTTCGACTGGCCTGCTCAGCGCGGCGCTCGGCTCTGTCAGCGCGCTCGTACTGCTTGCTATCACGGTTGTGAGCATTTTGGTCTCGAACCGGTTTGTTAAGAGTGACCTGTACGTCGTGTGGTTCTTCGCGCTCGTGCTTGGCTCATGGCTCGTTAAATTTGCCCTCTTCATCGTGCTCACGATCGTTGTCAGGGACCAAGACTGGCTCAACGGCCAGATCTTCTTCCTCAGCGTTCTCGCCGGAGTGCTTGCTTCGCTGGTGACCGACGTCATCGTCGTCACCAAAAACCGGGTGCCCTATGTCGGCGACCTGGGGCAGGGGCGACGGGTCTAATACCCACCTACTTGCACCAACCGCGAGTCGCTCAGAGGAGCATCTTGGGCTTGTGCTAATTTTCTGGTCCGAGAAAGCAACTTTTTGCCCGCAGAATTGCGTGTTCCCGGCAAAACCTTGATAGAGTAGAGCAGTTCCCACCGCACGGATCACTTGTTTTTGTGTCCGATTTGGGATGTCCGCCGTTCGTCGTCGCAGGAGCTTGTTCTCGTGCCCCGATTCAGGAGATAGCGCTGTTAGCTAACGTTCTGAACTTGTCAGTTCCGTTTGTGACCGCCAGTGATGGCGAGTTTCACGCACCAACCATTGACGAGTTCTTCCCACCGGTAATCTTCTTCGAGGGCACTAACTTTGAGATCAACCGAATCATTCTGATTCGTTTTCTCATGGTTGCCGTCCTCATCCTCCTCTTCTGGCTTGGCACGCGAAAGCTCCGGATTGTTCCGGGCCGCGGTCAGAGCATCATCGAGATGGGCCTCGACTTCGTTCGCGAGGGACTCGCCGAAAACCTTCTTGGCAAGGTTGACGGTCGTCGCTTCCTCCCGATCCTCACCTCGATCTTCTTCCTTGTTCTTGCGTTCAACATCACGGGTATTATCCCCGGTCTGAACATCGGTGCATCGTCGACCATCGGCTTCCCGCTCGTGCTGGCTGCTGTTTCGTACGTAACGTTTATTTACGCTGGTATCAAGAAGAGCCCAAAGAACTTCTTCAAGAACTCACTGTTCCCGCCCGGAGTTCCCGTTGGCCTCTATGTCATTGTGACCCCGATCGAGCTTCTCTCGACCTTCATTATCCGTCCGGTTACGCTCACGCTGCGTCTCCTGATGAACATGCTGGTTGGTCACTTGCTGCTCGTACTGCTGTTCTCGGCAACGCAGTTCTTCCTCTTCAACTCCGAGGGCCTGTTCAAGCTCTTCGGCGTTGGTACCCTCGCCTTCGGCTTCGCCTTCACTCTCTTCGAGATTTTGGTTGCAGTGCTGCAGGCCTATGTATTTACGATTCTCACCGCTGTTTACATCCAGCTTGCGCTGGCTGAAGAGCACTAACGAGTTCAGCGTCCGCTGAATTCATCCACGAAAGGTAAAGGAAACAACGTGTCAGTTCTCGCTGAGGTTTCAGGAAACATTGCGACTGTCGGATACGGTCTCGCAGCCATCGGACCCGCCATTGGTGTGGGTATCGTCGTCGGAAAGACCATTGAGGGTGTCGCTCGTCAGCCCGAGCTCGCCGGCCGTCTTCAGGTTCTCATGTGGATCGGTATCGCATTCACCGAGGCACTCGCCTTCATCGCTATCGCGACTCCGTTCATCTTCGGTAACTAAGTTAACCTTCTAACGTCTCGATAGGAGGCAATATGCTCAACGCAGTAATCGTTGCCGCGGCTGAGGGTGAATCGATCAACCCGATCATCCCCGCTTCGTATGACATCATCTGGTCTGCGGTGTGCTTTGCGATCATCCTGATCTTCTTCTGGAAGTCAATTCTTCCGAAGGTTCAGACGATGCTCGACGAGCGTTCTGCCGCTATCGAAGGCAACATCGCGAAGGCCGACGAAGCTCAGGCTCAGGCCGAGGCCGCTCTGCAGGAATACACGGCCCAGCTTGCTGGTGCCCGTCAGGAAGCCGGAGAAATCCGCGAGTCCGCTCGTGCAGACGGATCCAAGATCGTTGCTGAGGCCAAGGAAGCCGCGACGGTTGAGGCCGCTCGCGTTACCGCAACCGCAAAGGCACAGATCGAGGCCGAGCGCCAGAGCGCAGTAGTAACCCTTCGTAAAGAGGTTGGCTCGCTCGCCATCGACCTCGCCTCAGGCGTGGTTGGCGAAAGCCTCAGCGACGACAAGAAGGCCGGCGCACTCGTCGACCGCTTCCTCGCTGACCTCGAAGCATCCGAAAAGGCTGCTAAGTAATGGGTAGTGCATCCAGAGAAGCCCTCGCCGCAGCGCAGTCTGTGCTCAACGCACAGTCCAGTTCGCTCACGGCAGAGGTTGGCGTGCAGCTGCTTGACGCAGCTCGCACGCTGAATTCACACTCGGCCCTGCGTGCGGCAATCGGAAACCCGATTGCCGACGCGGCAGCCAAAAACGCCGTGGTCGACCGAGTCTTTTCTGGCTCGGTTGCCCCGGCGGCGCTTGCGCTGCTCAAGACCGTGGCTGACAGCCGTTGGTCAGAGCCAGCCGATGTTGTCGACGCGCTCGAAGACCTCGGCATCCGCACGCTTGCGATCACGGCACCTGCCGGCCTCGCAATCGACGACGAATTGCTTGCTGTCAACGCAGCGGTATCGTCCAACGCGGAGCTTGAGCTTGCGCTCGGAAGCACCCTCGGTGTCGCCGACGCAAAAGCTGCTCTCGCGCAGCGTCTCCTTGCAGGCAAAGCCTCGTCAGCAACGCAGGCGATCGTCACCCACCTGGTGAGCGTTCCTCGCGGACGCCGCATCGGTGAGCTGCTCACCGAAGCAGCAAAAACGGTTGCTGACCAGTCAGGGCTCACCCTTGCAACGGTTACAAGCGCTCACGACCTTGACGCCGCTCGAGTAGACCGACTCCAGAAGTCGCTCTCTTCCTCGTACGACCGTCCGGTCAAGATCAACGTCATCGTTGATCCCTCACTCATCGGCGGACTGCACATTCAAATCGGTGACGATGTCATCGATGGGAGTGTCTCGGCTCGCCTCAGCGAACTACGACGTCAACTCGCAAGCTAGCTCACCGCTAGTAACCGAGCGAGAATTTTTTTATATCCGTAAACCATTTGGTTTACGAATCGTAACAGAGGAAACCAAATGGCAGAACTATCGATCAGCCCGGATGAAATCCGTGATGCGCTGAAGGACTTTGCGGCATCCTACGAGCCCGATAAGGCCTCGAAGACTGAGATTGGCTACGTTGTTGATGCCGCTGACGGTATCGCACACGTTGAGGGTCTCCCCGGCGTTATGGCGAACGAGCTGGTTCGTTTTGCCGACGGAACCCTCGGTCTTGCTCAAAACCTCGACGAGACCAAAATTGGTGTTGTTGTGCTCGGTGAGTTCACCGGCATTGAAGAGGGACAGGAAGTCACCCGCACAGGTGAGGTCCTCTCCGTTCCCGTTGGCGAGGGATACCTCGGCCGCGTGGTTGACCCTCTCGGAAACCCAATTGATGGCCTTGGCGAAATCGCTTCGACCGGCCGCCGCGCCCTTGAGCTTCAGGCTCCTGGCGTTATGGCCCGTAAGTCGGTTCACGAGCCAATGCAGACCGGCATCAAGGCGATCGACGCCATGATCCCGATCGGTCGTGGACAGCGTCAGCTCATCATTGGTGACCGCCAGACGGGTAAGACCGCCATCGCGATTGACACCATCATCAACCAGAAGGCGAACTGGGAGTCGGGCGACACCAACAAGCAGGTTCGTTGCATCTACGTTGCTATCGGTCAGAAGGGCTCGACCATCGCAGCCGTTCGCGGTGCACTCGAGGACGCCGGCGCCATGGAGTACACGACCATCGTGGCTTCGCCAGCATCCGACCCAGCAGGCTTCAAGTACCTCGCTCCGTACACCGGTTCGGCTATCGGCCAGCACTGGATGTACGACAGCAAGCACGTACTCATCATCTTCGATGACCTGTCGAAGCAGGCTGAGGCCTACCGTGCCGTTTCACTGCTGCTCCGCCGTCCACCGGGCCGCGAGGCTTACCCTGGTGACGTCTTCTACTTGCACTCGCGTCTGCTCGAGCGTTGTGCAAAGCTCTCCGACGAGCTGGGTGCTGGTTCGATGACAGGTCTGCCAATCATCGAGACCAAGGCAAACGACGTTTCTGCCTACATCCCCACCAACGTGATCTCGATCACCGACGGCCAGATCTTCCTCCAGTCCGACCTCTTCAACGCCAACCAGCGCCCTGCTGTTGACGTTGGTATCTCGGTTTCGCGTGTTGGTGGAGACGCTCAGGTCAAGTCGATCAAGAAGGTTTCTGGAACGCTCAAGCTCGAGCTCGCCCAGTACCGTTCGCTTGAGGCCTTCGCGATGTTCGCATCCGACCTCGACGCTGCAAGCCGCCGTCAGCTCGCCAGAGGCGCACGCCTCACCGAGTTGCTCAAGCAGCCGCAGTACTCGCCGTACCCCGTTGAAGACCAGGTTGTTTCGATCTGGGCTGGCACCAACGGCAAGCTCGACGAGGTTCCTGTTGAAGACATCCTGCGCTTTGAGCGCGAGCTGCTCGACTACCTTGGTCGCAACACCGAGGTTCTCAACACGCTCCGCGAGACCAACGTGCTTGACGACGATACCGTCGCAACGCTTGGTTCAAGCATTGACAAGTTCAAGCTTGAGTTCCAGACGAGCGAAGGCAAGTCACTCGTTGGCAACGAAGAGGTCAAGGCTCTCGACGAAGACGACGTCAACCAGGAAAAGATCGTAGTCAAGAAGCGCTAATCGCTTTTGACAGGCGTCGTTTGACGCCCGCTGTGGTGGCGGAGCATCTGCCACCACAGCGAACACAAACACACCGATCGAATAACTTTTAGGAACACAGGAGAGACATGGGAGCGCAACTTCGGGTCTACCGGCAGAAAATCAAATCTGCCCAGACGACCAAGAAGATCACGCGTGCAATGGAGTTGATCGCTGCCTCACGTATCCAGAAGGCACAGGCACGAGTCCAGGCATCAACCCCTTACGCACGCGCCATTACCCGCGCCGTTTCGGCCGTGGCTTCGCACTCAAATGTTGATCACCTGCTGACTACAGAGCCCGAAAAGGTTGAGCGCGCTGCCGTGCTCATCTTCTCGTCTGACCGTGGTCTCGCTGGTGCGTTCAACTCAAACGTTTTGCGCGAAGCTGAACAGCTCAGCGAACTGCTGCGCGAAGAAGGCAAAGAAGTTGTCTACTACCTCGTTGGTCGCAAGGCCCAGGGGTACTTTGCATTCCGTCAGCGCGCTGCAGAGCGCGTCTGGTCGGGTGGAACTGACAACCCGGTCTTCGAGACGGCACAAGAAATCGGCGACACGCTGCTTGAGGCATTCGCACGCGATGCGAAACAGGGCGGCGTTGACGAGATTCACGTGGTCTACAACCGCTTCGTGAGCATGATGACGCAGACCCCAGAGGTCATCCGTCTCCTGCCACTTGAGCTCGTACAGGGAGAGGCCGAAGCCGGCCCCGAACTGGCGAAGATTGAGCCGCTGTACGAGTTTGAGCCCGACGCCGAAAGCGTTCTTGACAAACTCCTGCCGGTTTATATCGAGTCTCGTATCTTCAACGCAATGCTGCAGTCGGCCGCTTCAAAGCACGCCGCAACGCAGAAGGCGATGAAGTCGGCCAGCGACAACGCTGACGGACTCATTCGTGACTACACCCGACTGGCCAACAACGCCCGTCAGTCGGAAATTACCCAACAGATTTCAGAAATTGTGGGCGGCGCTGACGCGCTTGCCAACTAGCAGATACTGCGAGAAGAGAGAGAAGCTATGACCGCAACCGCCAACACGGCGACACAGGCTGTGGGCCGTATCGCCCGAGTTACCGGCCCAGTCGTTGACATCGAGTTTCCCCACGACTCCATTCCGGAGGTGTACAACGCTCTCAAGACCGTTGTTGACTTTGGTGATGGAACCGAGCCAATGACGCTGACCCTCGAGGTCGCTCAGCACCTCGGTGACGACCTGGTTCGCGCTATTGCGCTGAACCCGACCGACGGACTCGTCCGCGGACAAGAGGTAACCGACACCGGTTCTGCCATCTCGGTTCCCGTAGGTGACGTCACCAAGGGCAAGGTATTCAACGTTATCGGTGAGGTTCTTAACGCAGAGCCCGGCGAGACCATTGAGATCACCGAGCGCTGGCCCATCCACCGCCGCCCGCCGGCCTTTGACCAGCTTGAGTCGAAGACGCAGCTCTTCGAAACCGGTATCAAGTCGATTGACCTCCTGACCCCCTACGTACAGGGTGGAAAGATTGGTCTGTTCGGTGGAGCCGGTGTTGGTAAGACCGTTCTTATCCAGGAAATGATCCAGCGTGTAGCGCAGGACCACGGTGGTGTTTCGGTATTCGCCGGTGTTGGTGAGCGTACCCGTGAGGGTAACGACCTCATCCACGAGATGGAAGAAGCAGGCGTCTTCGACAAGACCGCCCTTGTGTTCGGCCAGATGGATGAGCCACCGGGAACGCGTCTTCGCGTTGCGCTGTCGGCCCTGACGATGGCTGAGTACTTCCGCGACGTGCAGAAGCAGGACGTTCTGTTGTTCATCGACAACATCTTCCGCTTCACGCAGGCCGGTTCAGAGGTTTCGACCCTTCTTGGTCGTATGCCTTCTGCCGTTGGTTACCAGCCAAACCTCGCCGACGAGATGGGTATCCTCCAGGAGCGCATTACGTCGACCCGTGGACACTCGATTACGTCACTGCAGGCTATTTATGTTCCTGCCGATGACTACACCGACCCAGCACCTGCAACCACGTTTGCTCACCTTGACGCAACGACTGAGCTGTCGCGTGAGATCGCATCGAAGGGTCTGTACCCCGCGATCGACCCGCTGACCTCTACCAGCCGCATCATGGACCCACGTTACTTAGGTGCGGACCACTACCGCGTTGCCACCACGGTCAAGCAGATCCTCCAGAAGAACAAGGAACTCCAGGAGATCATCGCGATCCTCGGTGTTGACGAGCTCTCTGAAGAAGACAAGATCACGGTATCGCGCGCACGTCGTATTGAGCAGTTCCTGTCGCAGAACACCTACATGGCGAAGAAGTTCACCGGTGTAGAGGGATCGACGGTTCCGCTCAAGGAGACCATCGAGTCGTTCGACGCAATTGCTAAGGGTGACTTCGACCACGTTGCAGAGCAGGCGTTCTTCAACGTTGGTGGCATCGGCGATGTCGAAGAGAAGTGGGCACAGATCCAGAAAGAGAACGGCTAATTATGGCAGCGCCTCTTACGGTGAGTGTTGTTTCGGCAGACCGCGAAGTGTGGACTGGCGAGGCATCGCAGATCATCGCAAAGACCGTCGAAGGCGAGATCGGCATCCTTGCCGGTCACGAACCGATGCTTGCTATCCTTGCCGGCGGTGAGGTGCGGGTGACCGCGCTTGACGGCTCCAGGGTTGTTGTTGACGCTGCCGACGGCTTCCTGTCGGTCGACAACAACGTTGTGCAGGTTGTTGCCGGACGGGCTTCGATCGTCGCCTAACACGCCAGCATCCGGCCTCTAGGGCCGAGGTGATGACGTGCGAGTCAATAACCATAATGAAAATTCTTCTGCCGCCTTCCGAAACGAAGGTCAGCGGGGGAGAGGCGGGGCCACTCCAACTGAGTGGTCTCGCCTCTCTCTCGTTAAGCCCCGAGGATTCCGCGCTACTGCTCAAGCGCAGGGAATCTCTTGTTGAAGTGGTCGTCTCTCTTGCGGCCGACGTAGACGAAAGCCAGCGAGTGCTCAAGCTTGGGCCAAAGCAGCTTGGCGAAATTGACCGAAATCGTGAGCTTCGCACCGCTCCAACGCTGCCAGCAATTGCCAGATACACCGGTGTCCTGTACGACGCTATTGGCGTGGCGTCACTCGATGCTGCTGCTCTCGCGTACCTGCATCACCACGTCATCATCCAGTCGGCCTTGTTTGGCCCGATCATGGCGGGCGACCATATCCCCGCTTATCGGCTGTCATACAACTCTGCGGTACTCGGTCGCGGTAACACACTGAGGGCATTCTGGAGCCAGCTGCCGGAGACGATGTTTGGCAACGGGCACGAGTTAGTCATCGACTTGCGGTCAAAGGGGTATCGCGAGTTGGCGCCGGTACCGTTCTCCGACCGTTTTCTCTCTGTTGATGTTCTCACGAGAGAGCGTGACGGCTCACTGCGTGCGCTCAATCACTTCAATAAAAAAGGCAAGGGCGAGCTTGTACGCTCTCTTGCTCGTGAAGGAGTCGAGTTTTCGACTGCTCACGAGTTGCTTGAAGGGCTGCTCTCAACGGGGCATGAGGTTGCTCTCGCAGACGAACATACGCTGCAATTGGTGGTTCCCGGCCTGTAGCCTGGCGTTGGTCGGGGTGTGCGCGCTACGCTAGGAATCGAACTTTGAGTAAACTCAGAGTTTCATGTTTCGTCGGTATGCTAGGCCGACCCAACTTCACCCGAAAGGCAACCTCGTGTTCCTTACTGAATATTCCGATTACAGCACCACAGAGGGCTTTGCGCTCTTTGCCTTCCTCGCGGTGTACGCATTTGTCATCTTTATTTTTGCGGTTGCCGGCTACGTCATCTCGTCGATCTTTATGTCGATGCTGTTCACGAAAGCAGGCGTGGACAAGAAGTGGCGCGCGTGGGTTCCGATCTACAACACCATGATTTTTCTCAAGCTTGGTGACATCAACCCGTGGTACTTCTTTGTATCGTTTATCCCGTTCGTGGGTAATATTGCCTTCCTCGTGCTCTACGTTCTCGCCATGTACCGGATCAACCTCAAACTTGGCCTCAACGCGGTGGGGTACACAATCTTTGGCTTCTTCCTTGGCTTGATTTGGCTGATCGTGGTTGCGGTCAACAAGGCTCAGTTCAACCCAGCGTCGGTTCCGCCGCCAAGCTGGTACAACAACATCCTCAAAGACAACGTTCGGTTCAACGGCGTGCCCAACCAGGGCTACGTTCCTTTCAACTCCTAACAGCGCACGAGCTGTCTGAGTTCTCCACCGCGCCACGTTACACTCGTTGGCGCGGTGGAGAACCGACTAGGCTCGTTGTGTGCGAAAGACATCCGAATGACAGAGGTTGGTCTCAACCAGAACGAATTCGTCGTTGACGCGCCCGATCTTAACCCTGGCAAAGTGAAACTCTCGTGGTTCGCAATTACCGATGTTGGATACCGGCGTGAAGTTAACGAAGATAGCTACGTCACAACTCCGCCGGTTTTTGCGGTTGCTGACGGAATGGGTGGTCACTCAGCTGGTGACGTCGCCAGCGCTGCTGTGGTCCGTCGCCTCGGTCAACTCGGTGGCACCCCAACCGTGTGCCGCAACGACATCGATGCGGCGCTGAGCCAGGCTGTTGAAGACATCGAGGTGAACGCCGGAGACAGCGACCTCGGCACCGGCACGACGGTTACCGGCATCGCGCTCGCAAATCATGACCAAACCCTTCTCTGGGACTGCTTCAACATCGGCGACTCGCGGGTGTATCAATACTTTGAGGGTGCGCTCAGCCAAATCACGGTCGACCATTCCGTGGTCCAACATCTCATTGACACCGGTTCGATCACGCCTGAAGAGGCCGAGACGCATCCGCACAGCAACGTCATTACTCGTGCGGTTGGTTTTAACGAAGAGCCGATTCCCGATTACGTCCAGCTTGCCCTGGTCGAAGGCCAGCGACTGCTCATCTGTTCAGATGGGCTCACCAAAGAACTTACAGACCACGGCATCGAGCATTTCCTTGGCGTCGCCGAGACTCCAGAGCAAGCAGCCCGAGAACTGCTTGCCCAGGCGCTCAGCAACAGCGGGCGAGACAACGTCACCATTGTTGTTGTTGACGTCGTGAGCGCCGAGTACGCGCCTGCTGAGGACACGTATACCGGCATTAGTCTGCTGTAGCGTGCTGGCTCTGGCCGCTCGGACTACGCCGTTGTTGCCAGCAGCTCGTCCACTGACTCAGCCGGGCGATTGAGAGCGTCGGCGACCGATGCGTTGACCACCCGCGACCCCGAGACATTAATGCCCTTGGCGAGTGCGGCATCCGCTCGACAGGCTTCGCGCCACCCGAGCCTTGCCATCTGACGAATGTAGGGGAGCGTCGCGTTGGTGAGCGCATATGTTGACGTGTGTGGCACCGCGCCAGGCATATTGCCGACGCAGTAGAACACGGAACCGTGGACGGTGAATGTTGGGTCGTCGTGGGTCGTTGGGCGTGAATCCTCGAAGCAGCCGCCCTGGTCGACAGAGATGTCAACGAGCACACTGCCCTGCTTCATCTTGGCAACGAGCGCGTTGCTCACGAGTCGAGGGGTACGCGAGCCGGGAAGCAAGACCGAGCCGATGACCAGGTCGGCATCGACAAGAGCCTTCTCGATTTCATAGCTGTTTGATGCGATGGTCTTGATGTGCCCCGCATATTGTGCGTCGAGCTCACGGAGGCGCACAAGGTTGGTGTCGAGCACCGTGACCCTTGCCCCAAGTCCGTAGGCGACCGCGAGGGCATTTGTGCCGGCGACGCCGCCGCCGAGGATGACAACATCCGCCGATCGGGTTCCTGGCACGCCAGGCATGAGGAGCCCTGGTCCGCCGTGTGGCTTCAGCATTGTGTTGGCGCCAACGAGTACGGAGAGCCTTCCTGCCACCTCGCTCATCGGCGCAAGAAGCGGGAGTGCGTTGTTCGGGAGCTGTACCGTTTCGTATGCGATGGCTGTTGCTCCTGAGGCGAGGAGCGCATCAGCGAGCGCTGGCTCTGCCGCGAGGTGTAGATAGGTGAAGAGGGCGAGGTCAGGACGAAAGTAGCCGTACTCCTCAGGAACCGGCTCTTTGACTTTGAGCACAAGCTCGCCGGTAGCCCAGGTTTCAGCGGCGGTCGAGACAATAGTGGCACCCGCCTGCGCGTATTCGGCATCCGGGATGCTTGAGCCTATACCTGCACCGCTTTGAATAAACACCTCATGGCCGTTAGTCGTGAGGTCGTGAACGCCAGCGGGGGTGATAGCTACGCGGAATTCGTTGTTTTTCACTTCTTTGGGAACGGAAATCCTCATATCCACACCCTACAACGGCTGGTATCGAAAGTGAATGGGGTTGTCAGAAGGTTATGACTGCGTTACCGTTCCGCCTGTTTTTTGAGGGAGCAATCCCGGGCTGTGAAGAAACCCGAGGCATGCGAACTAATGCTCCGCACACTCGATATTGGATTCTTGCGCGCGGTTCCGCTGAGTTTCGAACTTGGCTTCGATTCCTCGCTACAGACTCGTCCTTGAGCCTACGGAAGGCGGTTGCGATGGCCTTGCAACCGACTCAGTGACACAAGCCTCTCTGGCCTGGGGAGCCTGGTGCGGGCGCTTCGCAAGGGACTCGCGTACTGCTGGAGCGTTGCGATCGCTGCCGCCCCTGCCTCAGGGCTGCCGTCATTCCGTTCGCTCGATTGCACGGATGACGACTTCGCCTTGATCATCAAGCAGAACCTGACAACGTCACGGCTCCAACGAGCCATAACGGCCGAGGCCGAGTCCTAACCGGTTACGTCGTGAGGGAGTGCGATGCGTAGTAGGCAAGCGCATCCCTGACGTACTCGGCTCCGGATGGGTCATGCCTGGTGTAGTTCTTGCCGAAACGAGGGTCACTCACGTAGAGTTCGCCGAGCCCAGCAACATACTCTGCGGTGACGGACATCCCCGTCCCCTCTGCACCAACCCTGAGCCAGTCAACCTGCTTTGCCGCAATCGCCTGAACCTGATCACTTTCCGGCGAGTGGCCTGCGAGCTGGGCCGCGCCGAACTCATCCTGGATGAGCCGCTGGGCGTGAAGGAATTCCTTGCGTTGTTCTTCGCTCAGTTGTGTCCACCAAGTATTGCTGCGCTGATACGTATCTGCGCCCCAGCGTTGTACCACTTCTTCTCGGTGGGCAGTGTGATCGAAGCCGTCAAACATTTCTTCGGCCATGAGGTGTTCTCCATTCGTGAGTTTCTTGAGTGTTGTCTCTACCGATCGAATCTGTCGGTCGAGGTGCTCGCGCTCTGCATGCAACCATCGCAGGTGTGTATCAAGCGCATCCGTGTTGCTCTGAGCCCCCGAGAGCACCGAGGCAATCGCTTCAAGGCCGAGGCCGAGTTGGCGGAGCAGCAGGATGCGTTGGAGCCTCACGAGCGCGTCGTCGTCGTAGTAGCGATAGCCGTTGTACCCGACGCGGCTTGGCTCGAGCAGGCCTATCGCCTGATAGTGGCGAAGCGTGCGCGAGGTGGTTCCGGTGAGCCTGGCGATCTCCGAAATAGACTGTTCCATCGGTGTTCCCCTGTGTAGAGTGGGCGGATGCTGTGCGATGTGTGCTGCGGAGCGGCACGTGTACAACGATAAAAGTTGACGTTACGTCAAAGTCAAGCAGGTTTTTGACGCCGTCACGCTGCGTGAGAGGAACAACACCATGACCTATGTTGCCAACGACAATCGATACGCGTCGATGCCATACGCCAGATGCGGCCGTAGTGGCCTATTGCTCCCGGAACTATCTCTCGGTTTGTGGCACAACTTTGGCGACACCAGGGCAATCGAGACGCAGCGCGAGATTCTGAGGAGGGCCTTTGACCTCGGTATTACCCACATTGACCTCGCCAACAACTACGGGCCACCAGCTGGCTCTGCTGAACGCAACTTCGGCCGGATTTTTGCAGAAGACCTTGCTCCCTATCGAGACGAACTCATTGTCTCGACGAAAGCCGGGTACTACATGCACAAAGGCCCCTATGGCGAATGGGGATCTCGCAAGTACCTGCTGTCGTCGCTTGACCGCAGTTTGCAGCGGATGGGGCTCGACTACGTCGATATTTTTTACCATCACCGACCAGACCCGGATACACCAATCGAGGAGACTGCAGGCGCGCTCGCTCACGCCGTGACGAGTGGTAAAGCGCTCTACGTCGGAGTATCGAACTACAACCCTGAGCAGACCGAGGCCATGGTGGCCGCGCTTTCCGCACATAACGTTCGGCTCCTCATCCACCAGCCACGATACTCAATGTTCGACCGTCATATCGAGCACGGCCTCTTCCCCGTGCTTGAGCGAGAGGGCATCGGATCGATTGTGTTCTCTCCGCTCGCGCAGGGGCTGCTGACAGATCGCTATCTTGGCGGCACCATTCCAGCAGACTCTCGGGCCGCCACGAGCGTATTTCTGCCGAAGGAACGCATCAGTGAGGAATACCTTGGTCGTGCGCGAGCCCTCAACGATATCGCCGCATCGAGGGGGCAGACGCTTGCGCAGTTGGCCCTGAGCTGGATTCTGCGCCAGCCGCAGGTAACCTCGGCGCTGATCGGGGCGTCGAGTGTTGCCCAGCTTGAACAAAATGTCGCTGCCCTCGACGCGGCGCCACTCAGCGACGAGGAGCTTACACGCATAGAGCCCCATACCGTTCACGGCACGGGGCTCTAACCGAAGGAAACGAGCAGATACTCCTTCGCCTATTTTTTGCGAACAGCTGCCGCGATGCCGGCGAGTACAAGCAAAAGTCCTGCGCCGATGAGGCCTGCTGTGATGAGAACGCTTGTGTTTGCCGCGTTGCTAAACGTAGCTGGGTTGAGCTGAACAACGGCAACGATAACCGCAAACGCGACGAGCAGTACGCCCCATACGATCGTGCCGAGTCTGGCCTGGAGCGGCTTTTCGGAAGCGCGTGGTGGAACCGCGGCCTGTGGCTGCGTCTGGTCGAAGCCGGCTGCGTCCTGAGGGGAAGCGGTCGTATGTTCGAGCGGCACCGTTGGCGACTGATCGGGGTTGACGTGTTCGCCGGGGTTCAACGGGCCTTGGATATTCGGGTTGCTCATGATCGTGCTCCGCTCTTGGTCGTAATGACATCTGCTGTGGTCGAACCGGCCACAGACCATACCCGGATGACGGTGGCGTCGTCATCGGGTGTAGACGTGCTGTGCAGCACCTCACCGTTGCTCACGCTCACCCGACTTGATTGGAAGACGCTTCCGCTATTGAACGACGAGTCGTCGTCTACTCCGTTCACGGTGACACTGCCAACAATCGCGTTGGTCTGAACGACAAAATCTTCGTTGGACGGCAGCAAGATCTTGGCTGAACCAGCGACGAGCCAGACATCCACAATCCCACCCGTCTCAACGTTGCGCTTGCCGAGCTCGGTGAGATCAACCGTCATCCCGCCAGCGACAAGGGCAAAACCCTGCCTGGTATCGGTTTCGGCGCTTGACACTGCCCACTGGGGGGAACCCGCAACAGCGTAGTGGGTGCCCCAGGGGAATACTCCAACAACGAGGGTCGCAACGACGGCCACAAATGAGAAGAACCCAAGGCCTCCGCTTTGCTTGCCCCTGATTCCCGCAACAACCGTCGCGATTCCGAGGACAGCGAGGGCCGTGCAGAATCCAAGAACCGCAGGGTCTGCGATCGATGAGGTGGCCGTGGCGCTGAAAGCGACAACGGCGCCTGCGATTGCCGCGAGACCAAGCCAGATGGCAACGTAGCCAGCGCCAAGTTGGCGACGTTTGTGTTCCCGTGCCTGTTCCTGGTAGTCAACCTTCCACGCGGCGCGCTGTTCGCGGTGTTGTTGCTGCTGGGCGTGTCGTTGGGCGGCGGTCTGCTGGCCCTGGCCTGCCTGCCCCTGTGGATCTGCCCAGTTGTTGCCCTGAGCGTTGAGCAGCGGGTCGACGGTTGGCGAGGCGTGGTCGCTCTGCGTCCACGCATTGGCGCTCGTGGGCGACGCCGTGTTGCTCGCGAACTGGGCTGTCGTCTCCGAGCCGTTGGCGCCGGGCGTTTCAGCTCCGCTCGTGGCCGAAGCAAATGAGGGGCCAGCCTGGTCTGTTGACGAGTGTGGGCTTGGGCGACGGTATTTGCCGTTCGAGCCGACATAGGGTCCAACCACAGGGTCGTTCTGGAGCCGACGAACAATCCACGAGATGAGCCATACGATGGCGCCGACGACCAGAATGGTCCAGGCAACACGGAAGGTGATCTCAAGCCAGTCTGGCATGCCCCACCATCCGGGAGGGCCTTGCCACCAAAGACCCTGGAACCAGGGGAGGACGCTGAGGCCTGCGATCACAAAGATCGCGACGCTGGTCCCGGTGACGTTGCCGCGCATGACCTGCTCAAAGTGGATGAGGCCGCGCTGGTCGGGCAGTAGCATCCATGCTGCTGCGTAGAACAGAATCACGGGGCCGCCGAAAATGGCGACCACGATCGCGATGCCGCGGACAATCATGGGGTCGATACCAAGTTTTGCCGCGATGCCGCTGCAGACTCCACCAATCCATGAATCGTCGGTGCGTGTGATGCCAAGGCCCCTGATCCAATTGAAGAATGCGTAGCCCGGAGGGGGTGCTGGTTGTGTGCTGTCTCCCGTTGGGGGCACCTGTTGCTCGTTCATGATTCAAGTTTTTCGTACTCGGCGGCTTGCTGCTATGGGGGACCACCCTGAGTGGACCCTGAACCTTGGCTCAGGAATACCTCAATGTCCGTTGTTCGTGTTTGGATTGAACCCATGAGTCCTCAAGCACCACGTCCCACACTCGTGCGCCCGCGCGTTCGAATTGTGGGTGGCGTCTGCGCAGGTCTTGCCGCGCATCTTGGGGTACCCGTCGGCCTCATCCGCACGATTATGATCGCGCTCGCGGCGGCTGGCGGTGCCGGCGTCGCTCTGTACTGCTGGCTGTGGGCCACGACCCCAACCGAGGGCTCCGTGCCAGCAGATCGCACCGCATCTCAGATTTTGATGCAGCCGGGCGTTCAGACGGCACCATCGGAGGCACATAGCGATCCGGTCTTCCCTCCGCGAAGCGAAATTCGGATGCCCTGGCAGAGTCGGGTGCCTGGCGTCAACACCGCTCCATCACACCAGCCGTCAGCACCCACCGCTGACGGTGGATTGACCTCATCGCCGCAGCCTCCTGGGCGGACCTATCCAGTGACCGAGATTCTACTTGGCCTCGCGTTGCTTGCCATCGGGCTGTCCTTGCTGGCCAGCCGCATGGGCGTTAACGTGCCGCTTGCCGCGATCATCCCAGCCGTTGTTGTCTGCGTGGGTGTGGCGCTGGCTTGGTGGCAGTTCTACCGGCTTCGCAGCGATGCCCCAACAACCAGTTCCTCAGTGCTTATTCGCACGCTTGGGGCGCTGGTATTGGTTGCGTTTGGCATCCTGTTGTTTTTCGTGACGGGGGAGCGGCCCAACGTCTGGACGGTCGTGGTCGCGGCTTTCTCCGTCCTGCTCGGGGTCGCCGTCGTTATCGCTCCCTGGCTCATTCGGCTGACCCGTGAACTGAGTGACGAGCGGGCAGCACGGGCGAGGGCGACTGAGCGGGCAGAGATCGCCGCTCACCTGCATGACTCCGTGCTGCAGACGCTTGCGCTCATCCAGCAAAAATCTGGTGCGCAGAGTGACATCGCTCGTATCGCACGCGCGCAAGAACGCGAGCTCCGCGGCTGGCTGTTTGCCGAATCGACGGATGCGGTTGAGGTTGACCTCGCAGACGAGATTCGGCAGGCCGCAGCATCCATCGAAGCCGATTTTGCCGTACATTTTGACATCGTTGTTGTTGGGACGAGCTTGAGTCTTGCCAACGACAGCGTGATTGCTGCAGCGCGTGAGTCGATGCTCAACGCGGCGCGCCATGCCGGCGGTTCTGTCTCCGTTTACGTTGAGACTCGACCAAACGCTGTCGAAGTGAGCGTGATTGACAGGGGGCCTGGGTTTACGCTTGAGACAGTAGGAGATGACCGGCACGGTGTCAGGGAATCAATCATCGGCCGGATGGCGCGAGCAGGTGGCAACGCCCGCATCGGACCAGGGCGAGGGGGAGTAGGCACCGAGGTGTTGCTCACCCTCCCACTCGAAACACCACGCGAAACCCCAGCCGAAAGTGACCTCTCATGACCGACCAACCGCACGATGCACCTCAGCAGGACCGCGGACAACTCACGGTCGTGATTGTTGACGATCACTCTATCTTCCGCTCAGGTCTGCGCGCCGAGCTTGCCCCCGATCTCAACGTACTTGGTGAGGCGACAACGGTTGATGAAGCCATCAGCGCGGTGAACCAGCTGCAGCCTCGCGTTGTGCTGCTCGATGTCCACCTTCCCGGTGGCAACGGCGGTGGCGGGGCAGAAGTCATCCAGCGCAGCGTGGCGCCCAACACGCTGTTCCTCGCCCTGAGCGTGTCCGATGCAGCCGACGATGTTGTGCGCGTTATTCGCGCTGGTGCCCGCGGTTACATCACCAAGAGCTCATCTGGCGTCGAAGTATCAGACGCCGTTCGCCGTGTTGCCGATGGCGATGCCGTGTTCTCTCCTCGGCTGGCCGGGTTTGTGCTTGACGCGTTTGGAGCGGTCTCAGGGGAGACCGCCCAAACCAACGACGAACTTGACCGGCTCTCTGCACGTGAACAAGAAGTTATGCGTCTGATCGCTCGAGGCTATAGCTACAAAGAAGCGGCGGCCGAACTCTTTATCTCGGTGAAAACGGTGGAGACACACGTGTCTGCTGTGCTCCGCAAGCTGCAGTTTTCGTCGAGGCACGAGCTCACCGCCTGGGCACTCGAACGAAAGCTGCTCTAGCGCCTTCTCCCGTTGACCCACTTCAATAAGCGTGAGACTCCGCGCTGACTGACCTTTCCTCCGGTAAACCGTTCAATTTTTCGGAACGGCATCGCGATGAGAAACATGACGTTATTTGCAAGCATCGGTTTCTTGAACGCTCTGAGCACCGTTTGCGCGAGCGCCAACACTCCATAGAACGCCCGCCCGAATAGCCCTCTGTACTGGCCCTGTGCGATGGTGTCGTCAAGCCCAAGCGGCTTGCTGCGGTCCCAGAGGGTTGGCTCAGGAGTGAAATCGAGGAGCGCATGGAAATCCGCGGCGGTGAGTGACCTGAGGTCCGTTGCGTAGTATTTGGCGAGTTGCCCCTCGTCGTAGCCGTGCGGGGTGTCGTCGCCTACAATCGACACGGTGCCGCTGAGCCGAACATCCAGAAGCGACGCAGCGACTTGCAACTCGTAGTCCCCGCTCTGGACAGACCAGTCGCCGTTCGCAACGTTGTAATAGGCAAGATCACGCCGTGAGTAGGGGAGCTCGACCCTGGCAGACTCGCCAGGCTTGAGGGCCACCTTGGCGAACGCCTTGAGCTCGCGATCAGCTCTGAACACCCGCTTATGAACCGGCCGGATGTACAGTTGCACAATCTCTTCACCGGCCACTGAGCCGGTGTTGGTGATTGTCGCGAGGACTGACCCCTCGGACACCTCGAGGTCGCTGTAGGCGAATGTCGTGTACGACAGGCCATAGCCAAAGGGGTAACGAACGGGAACGCCGGCGGTGTCGTAGTAGCGGTACCCGATGAAGATGCTCTCCCTGTGCTCAGAGGTCGCTTCTCGTCCAGGGTAGTACGGGGACGAAGGGACATCGGTATAGCGCAGCGGATACGTCTCCGTGAGTTTGCCGCTCGGGTTTGCCTCCCCAAGCAGCAGTTCTTTGACCGCTGTGCCCCCACCTTGGCCGCCAAGGTAGCTGTGCAAGATCGCGTCGGCCTTCGCCTCGAAGGGCAGCTCGATCACCCCGCCTCCAGCGAGCACCACAACAATGTTCTTGACTACTCCGCGCAACTCGTTCATGAGCTGCAACTGGTTGTTGTGGATCCGGAGAGATTCTCTGTCGATGCCCTCCGCTTCAGAGCCTTCGTCGAGGCCAAGAAACAGCACAACCGTGTCTACCTTGCCGGCGAGGGCGAGTGCCCGTTTTCGGAGTCGTTTGCTTTCGCCGCCAAGCCGTTTGAATCCTTGCTCGTAGCCGACAACCTCAATCGACGACTGTTCGAGCGCGGAAAGGGCATCATCGAGCTGATACGCGTTTACCAGCGAGCTCCCGGCGCCCTGATACCGAGGATTCTTGGCGAAGTCGCCAATGATCGCAACACGGAGTCCTGGACGAAGGGGAAGCACGTTACCCTCGTTCTTGAGCAGCACCATCGATTTCCGGGCCGCATCGACTGCCTCGCGGTGTTGGGCATCGTGATCGACGGGCGATGCATCGGCAACCGCGGCGCCCGTTTCGAACACGACCCGGAGTAGGCGAGTAACCGCATCGTCAACTACGGCTTCGTCAAGCGTCCCGGCGCGAACGGCCGCGACAACTTCGGCGTCAGTGATGCCGCTTGTTGACGGCATTTCGAGTTGGTTGCCAGCTATGAGCCCACGAACGCGGTCGTTATTGCCGCCCCAATCGGTAACCGTCATGCCGGGGTACTCCCACTCGCCGTAGAGGATGTCGCGCATGAGATGCGTGTTCTCGTTGGCAAATTCGCCGTTGACTTTGTTGTAGGAGGTCATGACTACCTTGGCCTCGCCATCAACCACCGCCTGACGGAATCCCTCAAGATAGAGCTCGCGAAGCGCCCGCTCATCCACGATTTCGTTGATCGACATTCTGAGGTGCTCTTGGCTATTCACCGCGTAGTGTTTTGGGCTCGCGGCGATTCCGGATGATTGGATGCCGCGCACCATGCTGCTCGCGAGCTGCCCGGTCACGTGTGGGTCCTCTGAGAAGTACTCAAAGTTGCGCCCGCACAGGGGATTTCGTTTGATGTTGAGGCCGGGCCCCAGCAGTACGCCAACGTGTTCGCCGGCTGCCTCGAGCCCCAACCGTTCGCCAACCCGATGGAGGAGCGCCGTATCCCAGCTATTGGCCAGGGTTGCTGCAGGCGGGAAGCAGGTCGCGGGGATGCTCTTGTTGAGCCCAAGGTGATCCGCTTTACCACCCTGCTTGCGAACGCCGTGTGGGCCGTCTGTGAGCATCATTGACGGAATCCCCAGTCGTTTGATGGCCTTGGTATTCCAAAAGTTCTCGCCGGACAGCAGCGACGCCTTTTCTTCAAGCGTCATCTGGCCGATGAGTTCGTCGAGGTTCATTCGGTATCCATCTTGGTCGTGGTGAGCACATAGAACGAGATGTTGTGGGCCGACGTACGGAGCGCTTGGAGGAGGCCGGCGCGGTCTTCCTTGAGTCCAGCTTTGAGTTCCTTTTCAAAGAGATTATCCGTTGGCAGGTTGATGAGGCTACGGAGCATCAAGTCGTTTCCGGCCTTGACCGCCTGAACGGCATTGAAGTGCTTTTCTTGGCCGGCGATTCCGGCATCCGTAATCACAAAACCTTCAAAGCCCCACTCGTCACGCAGGACGTCGGTGAGAAGCTCATGGCTGCCACCGGCCCAGGTTGTGCCGATGCGGTTGAACGCCGACATCATCGCGTGTGGGTTGCTCTCTTTGACCGTGATCTCAAAGGGTTTGAGGTAGATTTCGCGCAGCGATTGTTCGGTCGCCCAGACGTACAGGCCGTTGTTAGCCCTGTTGGTCTCCTGATCGTTGGCGGCAAAGTGTTTCACGACGGCGGTTGTGCCGGTTTCCTGGATACCGCGGGTATACGCAGCTGCCATCTTGCCGGAGATGAGTGGGTCCTCCGAGTAGTACTCGAAGTTGCGGCCACCCAGCGGCGAGCGGTGCATGTTAACCGACGGCGCGTAGACCGCATCCACCCCGAACGACTGAGCCTCTTCGCCCATGGCATGACCCATCTGCTCGATGAGTTCGTCGTTCCACGTGCTCGCGGCATTGACGGAGACGGGGTAGGCCACGGTCGACCACGCGCCGAGAAAGCTCCGGATGCTGGCTGGGCCGTCGTACATGGTGGTCTCTGGGATGCCAAGATGCGAGATCGCAGAAGACCAGTAGCCGCCGTCTCCCGCAAGTTTGACCAGGTCTGCCTCGGTGAATTGGTCGAGGAACTGTTCCCACTTGGGGTCATCGTAGGAGAGCCCCTCAAGATCCTTGAGCTGCAGGTCATTCTTGGCGCCGAGTGTTGGCTCCTTTGCCGTGGTTTTGCTGTCCTCGTAGGTCAGCGTGTCGAGTACGGCTTTCGGAGCCTTCAGCTGTTCGTCAGTTGGGGCTACCGGCATCGTGTCGCTTGGGTTGCTGCGAGAGAGGTAGGTGAGGTCTCCCGCGGCATCGGAGAACTGGTTGGTAATCTTCGCGCCCGTTGCGTCATCAGTTGCGAAGGTGAGTGACGTCGGCACGGTGTACGTGAACGTATCGCGGATGGTATGAACATCCGTTCCGAGCTTGATGCCGTAGTCGCCGGCCTCAAGAACCCAAGCCTGCGCAGTAGTTTCGTCGTAGGAAGCCATCGTCATTTGGCTGAGCTCAAGCGTGAGATCTTGGGACTCGCCTGGCTTGAGCTGCTTGGTCTTGGCATAGGATCCAAGTTCGATCGCCGATTTCTCGATGCCGCCAGCCGTGTACGGCGCGGAGTAGTAGAGCTCAACAACATCCTTGCCAGCTGTTTCGCCAGTGTTGGTTACCGTGACCTTCACGGCAATGCTGTCGTCGCTGACGACCGGTTCGGCGACGTCCCAGGCGAAGTTGGTGTACGACAAACCGTATCCAAAGGGGTACTGAACCGTGGTGGCGTAGTCATCGGGGGAGAGGAACGTCTCGTAGTAGCGGTAGCCAACGTAGATGCCCTCAAGGTTGTTGGTGAAGAACCGTTCCATTGGTTCGCCGTTGGCGTCCAGGTATTGAAAGTTGCCCGTGTTGGCAACGGCCGGGTTGCTCTCAACGTCGTAGGCCCACGTGTCGACGAGGCGACCGGAGGGGTTCGTTTCGCCGATGAGTGCGCGGGCAATCGCGTGCGTGCCGTACTGCCCTGGCAATCCAACCCACAGCGCACCCTCGACGTTGGTGAGTTCGTCGAGGAAACCAAGTTCGAGCGTGTTCGAGGAGTTCACGAGCACAACGACATGCGCAAACGTCTTATCGAGCAGTTCGATTGTGCCGCGTTCGTCGTCGCTCAGTGACATCTGGTCTGGCGTGAGGTCAATGGTTTCGGAACCGGTGCGTGAAACGACATACACCGCGGTGTCTGAGTAGTTCGCCGCTTCATCCATGATGGCGTCGGACAGGTTGCTCGGGGGCATTTCCGCGCTGCCGCCGCCGAGGAATCCAACGAGGTTTGGCACGAGCTTTTCAACGAGCCCTGCCTTTGGGCGTTCGTAGTCAGCCGTTGAAGCTTCGCCCTTGGCAACGTAGTTGTTGTAGAGGTTGAATAATTCGGGGTTGTACGCAATGTTATTGTCGTCAAATGCCGCAAACAGGTCGTCAACGGTGGTGATGTTAATGCCTCCTGCGCCGCCGCCTCCAAAGAGGGGCTTTGCTGCTCCCGAGCCGAAGACGTTGAGCTTGGTATCGGGGGAGAACGGAAGCACGTCGTTGTTGTTTTTGAGTAGGGTGATGCTCTCATCCATGACCTGCTCCGCAACCGTGCGCGACGAATCCGCAGCGGCCTGCTGCTGATCGTTAAGCGGCTTTGTCGCCGTCACGTACCAATTGGTGAATCCGCCGCCGATGAGCGCAATAACCAGGACAATGGCGCCGATCACGTAGGGGCGGCGCCGGATCTTGCGATACCGCTTCCAGCCTTTTTTCTCGGCTTTGCGCTGCTGTTTGTCGGATGTGGCCTTGATCGAGGCTTTCCACTCGCGCTTTTCGGCGGCAATTCGCTGTTTTTCGGCAGTTTTTTCGTCGGACGAGATGTTACCGGCGTCCTTGATTCGCTGCTTATACTCGGCGTTCTTCGCTTTTGCCTCGTGTTTGTTGGCAGCGACAAGAGCTCGATACTGTTTTCTGTCCATGACACATCCCATTGGTTTAGCGCGCGGCAGTGCGCGTTACTCGAATGCGGCTAATGTTACCAGTCGGTCGGGATTATTGTGAAGTGTCAGTGGTTAACCACAATCGAGGGCGGGATATCTCCCCTTCGTTGTGGTGAAAGGGGTGGATAGCCCGCCCTCGATTGGGAAGCAGGATGTTGGACCCGAGATACGGGTTCACGGACGCAGCGGCGCGGAATGAGCGCGGTTAGTCGTTTTTATGCAGTTCCTCGTATGCGCGATCCTGATCGCGAAGGGCAACAGAGCCGATTGCGATTGCGAGGGTGCTCGCCCAGATCACCCAGGTCAGAACCGTGCGCCAGTCGTTTGGGGTGTGCTTTGTCTTCTTGACGGTGCTGGCGAGGCCAACGATCGAGCCGATAACGCCGCCGTTGACCAAGTATTTTCCGATAGACATAAGACTCCTCCGTAAGACGTACTCGCTCGTCAACGTTACCGTGTCGCGGCGTGCGCCGCACGTACTGACTGCCGGGGTTGACATCCCCTCAGCGCAACGGCTCGACTTAACCGCCTGGACGGAGATCCGCGAGGCGTTTCATGCCCTTTTGGAGCCGCTTTGGTGGCATCGAAATGTTCGTGTGACGCTGCGCGAACTCACGAGTTTCGATGAGCATGCTCAGGCGCTCTTCCGGTGTTTTGGCCTTTCGGGTGTTAACCTCGGCCACGACGCTGCCAGACCATCCGCCCATCGCAAGCGCGCGCAAAACCTTCGAGACGGGTTGTCCGCCCCTGCCTGGCAAGAGGTGCTCGTCAAAGACCTTTCCCTCGTCGAGCGATCCCGAGCCGTCGCACAGGTGCACGTGGCGGAGGCGTTCGCCGAGTTTTGTCATGATCTCGAATGAGTCTTGACCGGAGAGCGCTGCGTGGGAAAAGTCGAGGGTTGTCGCTTCGCAATCAAACTCGGTGACGTCCCAGCCTGGGGCATACGCTTTGACGCTTTTGCCTTTGACCGTCCACGGGAACATGTTCTCCACGGCAATTTCAACGCCGTACGTCTCGCTGGTGCTGCGCACAATGTCGAGGAAATTCTCTGAGTACTCGGCCTGCCAGCGGAACGGTGGATGCACCACAACGGTGGATGCCCCGAGATTGCGCGTGAGCTCTGCCGTCTTTTCGAGCTTGACCTGCGGGTCGGTTCCCCACACAAAATGTGTGAGCAGCAGGACCGGCGCGTGCACCGAAAGGATGGGCATCGAGTACTGATCGGAGAGCTCACGGAGCGACGTGATGTTCTGCGTACGCTTATCGCGAGTAACCATCACCTCGACCCCGTCGAAACCGGCCTCTTGAGCGAGGCGGAAGCCGCTCTCGAGGTCGAGCGGATAGACACTTGAGGTACTGAGGCCGAGTCGAATCATTGTGCCTAACGATAACCCGCTTATCTGAATATTGGACGAGCATTCAGAAGATTTGCTCAAAATTCTCGGCTGATAAGGTGGCACAACGTGGTCGCGTTCCACAACGCAGCCACCCGAACGAAGGGCAGAGCACGTTGACGAACTCTCAGCCCCAGCCTGCTGGGGATAGTCCAAGCCACAGTTTTGTGTGCATTTCGAATCGACTCCCCGTAGACCGGGTGATTGCAGATGACGGAACTGCGCAGTGGAAGACATCGCCTGGCGGCCTCGTGACGGCGATGGAGCCCGTCATGCGTGAGCAGGGTGGCGCGTGGGTTGGGTGGCCCGGCGTCGCGGATGAGGACGTTGAGCCGTTCTCCGACGGCACTATTGATATTTATCCTGTTGCCCTCAGCGAAGAGGAAGTTCAAGACTTCTATGAGGGATTCTCGAACGACACCATCTGGCCGCTGTATCACGACGTCATTGCGCCGCCCGCGTACCACCGTGAGTGGTGGGTGGCCTATCAGCGCGTGAATCAGCGGTTTGCCGAGGCAGCAGCCGCCATCTCTGCCAACGGGGCGACCGTGTGGGTCCACGACTACCAATTGCAGCTTGTGCCTCGCATCCTTCGTAGCATCCGCCCTGACCTGACGATCGGCTATTTCAACCACATCCCGTTTCCCGCCTACGGCATTTTTTCGCAGCTTCCGTGGCGCAAACAGATCATCAACGGTGTGCTTGGCGCCGACGTCATCGGATTTCAACGTCCGGCCGACGCAGGTAACTTTCAGCGTTCCGTTCGTCGACTACTCGGCTACGAAACGAAGAGTGCGAGGGTGCTTGAGCCGCAGTCCGATGGTTCGTTCCGGCCAATCGTTGCCAAGAGTTTCCCTATCTCGATCGACAGTGCTGGCTTCGAACGGTTGGCGCGCCAACCTGAGGTCCAGGCTCGGGCGAAGGAGATCCGCTCGCAGCTTGGCGAAGAGAAGACCATTATTCTTGGCGTCGATCGCCTTGACTACACAAAGGGGATCCGCCACCGGCTCAAGGCATACGGTGAGCTGCTCGAAGACGGCAGGCTCTCGGTTGAGAACACCACTCTTGTGCAGGTTGCGAGCCCAAGTCGTGAGCGCGTGGAAACCTACCGTCAGTTGCGAGACGAAATTGAGCTCACCGTCGGTCGACTCAACGGCGACTTTGGGTCGATTGCTGATACCGCGGTCCACTATCTGCACCACGGGTATCCGCGAGAGGAAATGGCCGCCCTCTACCTCGCCGCCGACGTGATGCTTGTCACGGCCCTCCGTGACGGTATGAACCTCGTTGCAAAGGAATACGCCGCCACTCGGTTTGATCGAAGGGGCGTGCTTGTGCTGAGCGAGTTTGCGGGCGCGTCAGACGAATTGAAGCAGGCGCTCCTCATCAATCCACACGACATCGAGGGTCTCAAAGATGCCATCGTGCAGGCCGTGACTATGCCTGTTTCGGAGCAGGAGAAACGGATGCGGTCCCTTCGCCGCCGCGTCGCCGAATACGATGTTGCTCGCTGGTCACGATCATTTTTGAATGCTCTTGAGGAATCCCATGCCAGACGCCTTGTTGCCGAGGCGGCAAATGAGGGGGCAGAATCATGACCTCGCTAGAGACAGAACTTGAACGGTTTGCCGCGTTGCCAAATGTGCTGGTCGCGCTTGATTTTGATGGCACGCTTTCCCCGGAGGTTGATGTCCCCGCAGAGGCCCGCGCCCTGCCAGAGGCCCAGCAGGCACTTATTCGGTTGGCTGCCGCTCCTGGTGTGAGCGTTGCGCTTGTTTCTGGGCGCGCTTTAGACTCGCTCCTTGAGGTTTCGGGGGCTCCGGAAAACGTGTTCTTTGTTGGCTCGCACGGTGCCGAGATACTGTCTCCAGGCGAGGATGCTGGACTTGGCCTGTCCGACGATGAGGCCGCAGTTGTTGGAGTGCTCGGGGGTCTCCTTCGTGCCGCGATTCACGACGTTGAGGGCGTTTGGGTCGAAGACAAGCCAGCAGGCTTTGCCGTGCATACCCGGCTCGCGACCGCGGCGGATGCAGCCATTGCCGTCGAGCGGCTGGATGCAGCCGTCGCAGAGATTGACTACCCGTTAACAACTCGTGGGGGCAAGAACATTATCGAGTTCGCCGTTCGGGACACGACAAAAGCCGAGGGCATCCGGTACCTTCGCGCCAAGGTCGACGCGGATTCCGTCTTCTTCGCCGGCGATGATGTCACAGACGAAGACGCGTTTCTTGTTCTGCTGCCTGGCGACATATCGCTCAAAGTTGGCGAGGGTGAGACCGCTGCAAACCACCGCGTCGCTTCGCCCGTTGAGGTTGCTCAGATCCTGCACCGCCTTGCCGACCTCAGGACGTCGTAACGGGGGTAACTACCACTGGCTCGCGCTGTAGTCCTTCAGGAATACGCCGCAGACGTCTTCGCCTAACTCGCCGCGCACGATGGGGTCGTAGACCCGTGCCGCGCCGTCGACGAGGTCGAGAGGAGCGTGGAAGCCCTCTTCTGCCAGGCGGAGCTTTGTTGGGTGTGGTCGCTCGTCGGTGATCCATCCGGTATCAACACTCGTCATGAGGATGCCGTCGGTCGCCAGCATCTCTTTTGCGCTTGTGCGCGTGAGCATGTTGAGCGCGGCCTTTGCCATGTTGGTGTGTGGATGCCCAGGGCCCTTGTAACCGCGGCCGAAGACGCCCTCCATCGCCGAAACGTTGACGACATAGGTGCGTCTCGCCTTGCTTGAGGCCATTGAGGGGCGTAGCTTGCTGATCAGGATAAATGGGGCTGTTGAGTTGCACAGTTGCACCTCGAGGAGTTCGAGCGGATCAACATCTTCGATGTTGGCGACCCAGCTATTGGTGTCGAGCTGGTCGGGTACGAGGCCGCCAGCATCAATGGCCGTTCCATCGCGGTGGCGCTCGATCGACGAGGTGCCGGGGGTGAGCGCCATCTCGGTAAGGTCTTGTGCGGTGAGGGGGCCGGCACCGGCTGCGGCTGCCGCGGCAAGAATCGGGTGGCTGGAGACCGATGCCTCAAGGGCGAGCGGATGCGCGTCGTTCGTGTGGCCGAACGTCACGATCTCGGGAAGATCAACGCCCGTTGGAAGCGGCGATTGCTCGGCCTCAACCAACGGTGAATACGCTCCGGGGGAGCGACGAACCGTTTGGGCAGCGTTGTTGATGAGGATGTCGAGGGGACCCTGTTCGGCGACCGACTCCGCGAGCGATATGACCTGCGCAGGGTCGCGGAGGTCGATTCCTACAATTCGAAGCCTGTGCAGCCAATCTGCGGAGTCGGGCATCGCCGCAAACCGGCGGACGGCATCCTTCGGGAATCGGGTCGTGATCGTTGTGTGGGCACCGTCGCGAAGCAGTCGGAGCGCGATGTACATTCCGATTTTTGCTCGGCCACCGGTCAGCAACGCGCGCTTGCCAGTCAGGTCGGTGCGGGCGTCTCGCTTCTCGTGGCTCATCGCGGCGCAGCTTGGGCAGAGCTGGTGGTAGAACGCGTCAACGAGTGTGTAGCGCTGCTTGCAGATGTAGCACGGGCGGGCGACCTGGAGTTCGCCGGCGATGGGGGCATCGGTCCCGCTGCGTAGCTGGGAACCTTTTGTCTCGTCATCGATGCGGGTCGGCGCGCCCGTTGCCGTTGCGGCGATAACCTGGCGGTCAGCCTCGGCGATGCGGTTGCGCTTCTGCGCGCGACGGCTCACCTTGACTGATTTGAACATTTTGGCGGTCGCGTGGCGGACCTTCAGAAAATCGGGATCTTCTTCATCGATCTCGCTCAGCTCCGCAAGAACGCGGAGGGTGACCTCAAGCTCGGCTGGGTCGATTCGGCGGGATTCGTGGGAGGTCATCAGTCAATTCTAAGCGCTCGCAAGCAGAACAACGCCCAGGGGCCTGTCCAAGCGTTAGTGAGGGCTGTTGTTCCCGAGGGGTGTGCTCATGAGCGCCGTCACGTGGGCAATGAGTTGTGTCGTCGGGTCAACTGCGGAATGCTCGTAGAGCCATTGCAGTTGTAGGCCGTCGAGCAGCGCGATGAGCCTGATGGCCTCAGCGTTCGGATCGAGGCCGGGTATAGCATCTCCGCTCGCAATCGCTGCCGAGAACAGCGCCGTGAATCGGCCAATCGCCGACACAAATCGGTTTCGGAAGTACTCGTGCGCCGGGTGAGATGGAGACGATGCCTCTGCGGAGAGCACCGCGTACAGCTCGATGAGTCCTGGCCGCGCTAATGCGTCGCGTTGGGCGTCAGGATAGCGTGCGAGCAGTGTCGTAAGGTCGGTAACGTCGTCACCGGTATCACCGGCCTGTTCTCCGGTGATGCTGTCCCAGTGGTCGATTACCGCCGCGAGAAGCCTATCTTTGCTGCCAAAGTGGTGAAGGAGCGTTGATTTGCTGATGCCAACGCGCTGGGCAATCTCGGCGAGGCTGGTGGCATGGAAGCCTCGCTGGGCAAACAGCACGGCGGAATCCGTCACGATCTGGTTGCGACGGGCCCTGCCCTGCGCATACCCGACGAGGGGTTCATGAGCCAGCTGAGGTGATGTTGCTCGTTTGGAAAATATCTCGTTATTGTCCGTCGAGGTTGCGGCCTGGACGCTGCCGCTGGCATCCACCCCAATCGAGCCGAGATAGTGTTCGAGCGATTCCGGCACGCTCACACGATTCGGCAGATAGAGCGACAACAGCTGGAGTCCGTCCCACACCGCGACGAGCCGTACCGCGCAGTCATGCGCGGACTCGCAGGATGGCTCGGTCTGCTGCGAGTCGCCGAGCTCTGATCGAAACCGCTCCGCCCAAAAGTTGATGGCGCCGCGATGCCGGTTTGTGAACCTGTTATTGGCGGGGTGCAGCGAACTTGTTGCCTCCCCGGCAAGGGTGGTGAAGAGCGACACGTAGCCGGGAACGCTCTCGTTGCGCCTGGCAAGCGCAGGGATCGTGCTGAGCGACGGGGTCGTGGTGCCGAGCCACTCGAGGTTCTCTCGCTCGAGCTCGTCAACAACCGCGTCGAGAATTTCGTCTTTTGAGGCGTAGTGCCGCAAGATTCCCGGATGCGAGATCTGTGCCCTTGCCGCAATGTCCCGGAGGGAAACCGCACCAAAACCTTGTTCGACAAAGAGTCCGGCTGCCGTAGAACGGATGACACGGCGGGTTGCTTCGCCACGTGCGGACTGCGCCCCCGACTGTGTCTCCATCCAACCAAGTCTAGGGGGCCGGTGTGAGTCGTTGCCTGAGACGAGACAGCGAAGCGAGTCGTCACGCGAGATCGTTGGCTAGCCGGCTGTGGCCCTCGCAGCGATCAGACGTAACGACTCGCTCATGAGACGCTACCCAGCGAGCGGGGGGAACGCAGGTGGATGCACCCTGCCGATCTCCTCAAGCACGCGAATCACTTGGCAGCTGTAGCCAAACTCGTTGTCGTACCAGACGTAGAGCACGAGGTTTTTTCCGTTGCTGATGGTCGCGAGTCCGTCGACGATGCCAGCTTTGCGCGAGCCAACGAAGTCGGTAGAGACAACCTCGGGTGAGTCGATGTAGTCGATCTGCTTACGAAGCGGAGACGTGAGTGAAATGTCGCGCAGATAGCTGTTGACCGATTCCTTGTCGGTCTCCTTTTCGAGCGTGAGATTCAGGATTGCCATCGAGACGTCTGGCGTCGGGACGCGGATGGCGTTTCCGGTGAGCTTGCCCTCAAGCTCTGGAAGCGCCTTTGCGACAGCCTTCGCGGCTCCGGTTTCCGTGATAACCATATTGAGAGCTGCCGATCGACCACGGCGATCTCCCTTGTGGAAGTTATCGATAAGGTTCTGGTCGTTTGTGAACGAGTGAACTGTCTCAACGTGACCGTGGACAATGCCGTATGCATCGTTGAGCACCTTCAGTACCGGCGTGATCGCGTTGGTGGTGCATGACGCCGCCGTGATGATTGGGTCTTCGCCGATGGTGTTGTGGTTGATCCCGTGCACAATGTTCTTGAGGCTGCCTTTGCCAGGTGCCGTCAGGACGACTCGCGAAACGCCAGTTGATTTAAGGTGCTGCGAGAGCCCCTCTTCATCGCGCCAGCGGCCTGTGTTATCAACAACAATGGCGTTTTTGATGCCGTATGCGGTGTAGTCGATGGTTGCCGGGTTGTCCGAGTAGATGACCTGGATGAGCACCCCGTTTGCGCCAATAGTGTTTGATTCGTGGTCAACAGAAATGGTGCCGTCGAATGGCCCGTGCACGCTGTCTCGGCGCAGCAGGCTCGCACGTTTTTCGAGGTCGTTGTCAGAGCCTCGGCGCACAACAACGGCGCGAAGGCGGAGCCCGTAGTCGCCTCCTGAGTAGCCGATAAGGATGCGGGCAAGCAGGCGGCCAATGCGGCCAAAGCCGTAAAGGACCACGTCTGTTGGTTCGCCGAGCGGCGCCCAGTTGTCGCCGATGACGGACGAAAGCGTTTCGCGCAAGTATTCTTCAAGCGCTGCGTCGGACGCGTTTTCGCCGACTGCAGCGCGGTAGCTTGTGAGCAGGCCAGCAAGATCGATCGAGGCGGAGCCTGGCGCGAGTGCGCTGACGATCTGTAGCAGGGGAAGGGTCTCGTGGATATCGAGCTCAACTTCGTCGACCTGTCGAGCAAAGCGGTGGGCCTTGAGGATGTCAACGGCCGACTGGTTCACGAGACTGCGGCCGTGAATCGACGTGACGATTCCGTGGTCGCGGTACAGGTGTCCAACGAGGGGGATCATCGCCTCAGCAAGTTCTTGGCGTTCGAGCCACTCGCTCAGGTGGGCGTCGGATGTGTGTTTCACTGACTTCCTTTCGTGGTGCGGCTTCGTCGTCGAGGCCGTTGATTGGCGCGCTGTTGCGCCCGGCGCGGGTCTGCGCCATCGTTTGCGCCCAGTAGTGGCCACACCTCCGGGCCCTCGGCGTGTGTACTGGGCGTTAACGACAAACGGGAACAAGCACACTCGATTCACAATCGATCGTGTGCTGTTCCCGTAACTCCCAGTCTAACCCGAGAGCGTCGATTTGGTGCCAATCGGCAACCAAACTGAGTGTTGTTGAAACTACTTTGCTGAGGCCTTTGCCTGTGCCTCGTAGTTTGCGGTGTGCTCGATGAGACGCATCATCGAGGCGTGCAGGTCGGCGATTTCCTTGTGGCTCATACCAAGGCGCTCAGCCATCTTTGTTGGGATGTCTGATGCCTCGTTGCGCATTTCGCGGCCACGCTCGGTGAGCGCAATCGAGAGTGTGCGCTCGTCGTTAGGAAGGCGGCTGCGCGTGAGGAGCCCCTGGTGCTCAAGGCGCTTGACGAGCGGGGACAGGGTGCCGGCTTCCTGGCGAAGCAGCGCGCTGAGCTTGCTGAGCGAAAGTGGCTCGTTTTCCCACAGTGCGAGCAGTACGAGGTACTGCGGGTGGGTAATTCCGAGCGGCGCAAGAACGTCGCGGTAAGCGCTCACAACGCTCCGTGAAGCAACCGTCAGGGCAAAGCAAATCTGCTTGTCAAGAGCCATAAGATTGTCGTCTTTTTTTGTCACGGTGGTCTCCAAAATATGTGTGAATTTTTGGGTGATTAAATCCGTCACCCCCCAAGGAAAGTTTTTAACCTTCGATGGCGAGTATACGGTGTGAGCGGAAGGTTTGCGCGCGTGTATAGTTTATGGTTGAAGTATTTGTGCATGTTATTGGGAGGGAATATTCATCGTGAGCACACAAGTATCATCCAGTGAAGCAACAGGTTTGAACGGGGAGCGTTCGAGCGGCACCACATCGCTCGTAACCGTTTTGGGCCTAATTTTCGCGTTTTTATTGGTCTTTGGTGGCTTTTATGTGATCGGCTCAGCATTCGCGGCCGAGGGGTATGAGGCCATCGTGTTTGGCGCGGGAGTGCTCATTGACGCCCTCGGGCTGTGGATCGCTTTTTGGTTAATTTCAAAAATCGATTAGGCGTGTCGGAACGAGTGTCCGGTGAGCTATCAGCTCACCGGTACACTCGTACCATGCCTGAAATCGATATCAAACCACGCAGTCGTGAAGTGACTGACGGCATCGAGAAAGCAGCCTCACGTGGGATGCTTCGTGCTGTCGGTATGGGAGACGAAGACTGGGACAAGCCGCAGATTGGCGTCGCGAGTTCCTGGAACGAGATTACGCCCTGCAATCTCAGCCTTGATCGTCTCGCCCAGGGTTGCAAAGAAGGTGTGCACGCCGGTGGGGGATACCCGCTGCAGTTTGGCACCGTCTCCGTCTCCGACGGTATTTCGATGGGACACGAGGGAATGCATTTCTCGCTCGTCTCCCGCGAGGTTATCGCCGACTCCGTTGAGACCGTCATGATGGCCGAGCGCCTCGACGGCTCCGTCTTGCTTGCCGGTTGCGATAAATCGCTCCCCGGAATGCTGATGGCTGCGGCTCGCCTCGACCTCGCTTCTGTCTTTCTCTACGCCGGCTCCATCGCGCCTGGCTGGGTCAAGCTCAGCGACGGAACCGAGAAGCAGGTGACCATCATCGACGCCTTTGAGGCCGTTGGTGCCTGCAAAGCCGGAACCATGAGCGAAGAAGACCTCAAGCGCATTGAATGCGCGATCGCCCCAGGTGAGGGGGCCTGTGGTGGCATGTACACCGCGAACACCATGGCCTCCGTTGCTGAGGCAATCGGTATGAGCCTTCCCGGCTCTGCCGCTCCGCCAAGCGCAGACCGCCGCCGCGACTACTACGCACACCGCTCGGGTGAGGCTGTTGTGAACCTCATCAAGAAGGGCATCACTGCCCGCGACATCATGACCAAGAAGGCGTTCGAAAACGCGATCTCGGTTGTGATGGCTCTTGGCGGTTCGACCAACGCTGTTCTGCACCTGCTCGCGATCGCGAGCGAGGCAGAAGTTGATCTCACACTTGACGACTTCAACCGCATCGCTGATCGTGTTCCACACATCGGTGACCTCAAGCCGTTTGGGCAGTACGTCATGAACGACGTCGACCGTCACGGTGGCATCCCCGTTGTGATGAAGGCCCTGCTTGACGCAGGCCTGCTGCACGGCGACTGCCTCACCGTTACCGGTAAGACGGTTGCTGAGAACCTCGAAGCGCTCAACCCTGACCCGGTTGATGGCAAGGTTATTCGCACGCTCGACAACCCAATCCACGCAAACGGTGGACTGGCTGTTCTGCACGGCTCGCTCGCCCCAGAGGGTGCCGTTGTGAAAACAGCGGGCTTCGACCTCGATGTCTTCGAAGGCCCAGCACGCGTGTTTGAGCGCGAGCGTGGGGCTATGGATGCGCTCACCGAGGGCAAGATCAGCAAGGGTGACGTCATCCTGATCCGTTACGAAGGGCCAAAGGGTGGGCCAGGAATGCGCGAGATGCTCGCCATTACGGGAGCGCTCAAGGGTGCGGGACTCGGCAAAGATGTACTACTCTTGACTGATGGTCGATTCTCGGGCGGCACAACCGGACTCTGCATCGGCCATATTGCACCAGAAGCGGTGGACGCAGGTCCAGTTGCTTTTGTTCGCGATGGTGACCTGATTCGGGTTAATATCGCCGCTCGCACGCTTGACCTACTGGTTGACCCTGACGAGCTTGCAGCCCGCCGAGAAGGCTGGGCTCCTCTTCCCCCGCGCTACACTCGCGGTGTTCTGGCCAAGTATTCCAAGCTGGTTCGTTCCGCCTCTCAGGGCGCCACAACCGGTTAGCGATTATTGGTAGCTGCCACGACGTTGTTCGTGGCAGCTACCGTTCGTTGGCCCGGAAGTCACTCACTCTTTATTCACATCGCTTGAGACAGTCGAAAGAACTATACGAATGACTACGGAATCGATTCCCGTCATCCCCAGCCCAGGAGGCAGCGCGGCACGTGGCCGCGGAGCCCAGGCCCCAACCGGTGAGCGCATCACCGGCGCACAGGCCGTGGTTCGCAGCCTGGAAAACCTTGGGGTCACTGACGTATTTGGACTGCCGGGTGGGGCCATCCTCCCGGTATACGACCCACTGATGGACAGCACCAAGCTCCGCCACATTCTTGTGCGCCACGAGCAAGGTGCCGGCCACGCGGCAGAGGGTTACGCCTCGTCGAGCGGAAAGGTCGGAGTGTGTATTGCGACCTCCGGCCCCGGCGCGACGAACCTGGTGACGGCCATCGCCGATGCCTACATGGACTCTGTGCCGCTGCTTGCGATCACAGGGCAGGTCTTTTCTACGCTCATGGGAACGGATGCCTTCCAGGAGGCCGACATCGTCGGAATTACGATGCCCATCACGAAGCACTCGCTGCTGGTGACGCGCGCCGCCGACATCCCTAACGCCATCGCATCCGCGTACCACATCGCCTCGACCGGACGCCCAGGCCCCGTGCTCGTTGATATCACCAAGGACGCGCAGCAGGAGGAGTTCGACTTCACCTGGAACCCCAAGGTTGACCTGCCCGGTTACCGCCCGGTGACCAAGGCAAACAGCAAGCAGATTCAGGCGGCGGCTCAGCTCATTGTTGAGGCGAAAAAGCCTGTTCTGTACGTTGGTGGCGGCATCGTTCGCGCCCGAGCATCCGAAGAGCTGAAGGCGCTTGCCGAGGCAACGGGTGCACCGGTTGTGACAACGCTCATGGCTCGCGGGGCCTTCCCCGACTCCCACGAGCAGCACCTCGGCATGCCAGGAATGCACGGAACGGTTCCAGCGGTGCTCGCACTGCAGGAGGCCGACCTCCTCATCGCTCTTGGTGCCAGGTTTGACGACCGCGTTACCGGCAAGGCAGCGCTTTTCGCACCGCACGCCAAGGTTGTGCACGTCGACATCGACCCCGCCGAGATCTCCAAGATTCGCGTTGCGGATGTGCCTATCGTTGGCGACGCACGCGAAGTGCTCGCAGATCTGACCAACACGGTCGAGGTGCACGCCCGCGAGACCACGCCAGACTATTCGGAGTGGTGGGCCTACCTCAATGAATTGCGTGAGAAGTTCCCGCTTGGCTACACCGCACCAACCGATGGGCTCCTTGCCCCGCAGCACGTGATCGAGCGTATCGGTGCCCTGACCGGCCCAGAAGGTGTCTACGCCGCCGGCGTTGGACAGCACCAGATGTGGTCGGCTCAGTTCATCAAGTACGAGCGCCCAAACGCCTGGCTCAACTCCGGTGGAGCAGGAACGATGGGCTATTCGGTTCCCGCCGCAATGGGTGCGAAGGTTGCCCAGCCGGATCGCCACGTGTGGGCGATCGATGGCGACGGCTGCTTCCAGATGACCAACCAAGAGCTCGCGACCTGCGTGATCAACAACATCCCGATCAAAGTTGCGATCATCAACAACTCGTCGCTCGGAATGGTTCGCCAGTGGCAGACGCTGTTCTACAACGGACGCCACTCAAACACCGACCTCAACACCGGTCACGGAACCATCCGCGTTCCCGACTTCGTGAAGATGGCCGACGCGTACGGCTGCCTCGGCATCCGCGTTGAAAAAGAAGACGAGATTGATGCGGCCATCAAACTTGCGCTTGAGACCAACGATCGCCCCGTTGTTATTGACTTCGTGGTGAGCGCCGATTCGATGGTGTGGCCTATGGTTCCCCAGGGAGTCAGCAACAACTACGTTCAGTACGCACGCGATCACAGCCCAACCTGGGACGAGGAGGAATAGACCATGACAACACACGTTCTGAGCCTCCTTGTCGAGGACAAACCCGGCCTGCTGACGCGCGTCGCCGGGCTGTTTGCCCGACGTGGCTTCAACATCGAGTCGCTCGCAGTTGGACACAGCGAGATCGAAGGGCTTTCACGCATCACGGTTGTCGTTGATGTTGACTCGCTCCCGCTCGAGCAGGTGACCAAGCAGCTCAATAAGCTGGTGAATGTCATCAAGATTGTTGAGCTTGAGCCTGGCCAATCGGTGCAGCGCGAGCACATGCTGATCAAGGTTCGTGTTGATAACTCAACGCGTTCACAGGTGATTGAGGCCGTGAGCCTGTTCAGGGCGCGCGTCATCGACGTCGTGACCGATGCTCTTGTGATCGAGGTCACGGGAGACTCCGGCAAGATTCAGGCGTTCCTTCGCGTGCTTGAGCCATACGGCATCAAGGAGATCGCGCAATCGGGACTCCTCGCAATTGGCAGAGGCTCAAAGTCGATCACCGAACGCGTCTTCAAGAACTAAGCGCCGACGCGTTCAATCCATTCGTTTTATATTTTTCGTAAACCACAACAACAAGGAGAAACACTCGTGACTGAGATTCACTACGACGACAACGCAGACTTGTCGCTCATCCAGGGCAAGAAGGTTGCCGTTATCGGTTATGGCTCGCAGGGCCACGCTCACGCGCTGAACCTGCGCGACTCAGGCGTAGAGGTCGTTGTTGGCCTCAAGGACGGCTCAAAGTCGATCGCTAAGGCCGAAGAAGCTGGCTTCACGGTCAAGAACGTAGCCGACGCGGCTGCATGGGCCGACGTTATCGTTATCCTCGCCCCAGACCAGTTCCAGCGCACCATTTACGCTGAGTCCATCAAGGACCAGCTCACCGACGGAAAGGCCCTTGTCTTTGGACACGGCTTCAACATCCGTTTTGGATACATCGAAGCACCAGAGGGTGTTGATGTCTTCATGGTTGCTCCAAAGGGACCGGGCCACACCGTGCGCCGCGAGTTCGAAGCTGGCCGTGGCGTTCCCGTCATCGTTGCCGTTGAGAAGGATGCTTCTGGTCACGCCTGGGACCTCGCATGGAGCTACGCCAAGGCTATTGGCGGACTCCGCGCCGGCGGCATCAAGACGACCTTCACCGAAGAGACCGAGACCGACCTGTTCGGCGAGCAGGCAGTTCTCTGCGGCGGCGTTTCGCAGCTCGTGCAGTACGGCTTTGAGACCCTGACCGAGGCTGGCTACCAGCCTCAGATCGCCTACTTCGAGGTTCTGCACGAGCTCAAGCTCATCGTTGACCTCATGTGGGAGGGCGGCATCGCCAAGCAGCGCTGGAGCGTTTCCGACACGGCTGAGTACGGCGACTACGTCTCCGGCCCTCGCGTGATCGACCCTTCGGTCAAGGAGAACATGCAGGCTGTGCTCAAGGACATCCAGACGGGTGCCTTCGCAAAGCGCTTCATCGAGGACCAGGACGCTGGCGGACCCGAGTTCAAGGCGCTTCGCGCCAAGGGCGAGGCTCACCCCATCGAGGCAACCGGCCGCGAGCTCCGCGCACTCTTCGCGTGGAAGCAGCAGGACGCTGACTACACCGACGGAAGCGTCGCACGCTAGTCATAATCGGTTACACGGCATTGACTCCGCAATGAGGCAGGCCGAATAACGATTGCACAAAAAACCCAGTCGCTCGGGGCCATTATGGCCCAGCGGCTGGGTTTTTTGCTGCGCAGAAGTGGGTGCGCCGATCGATTGAATGCTGATACGTGCAGTATTGGCTCTGGGGGCACCTCCGGATGGGTTAGGTTGGTTATATGAGTCCAACCTCGTCTGCCCCCACGGTTCACGTGAGAGCCCCGGGCAAACTCAATCTATTCTTTAAAGTTGGTAGCGTCATGGATGACGGTTACCACGAAGTTGCGTCTGCCTACCAGGCCGTCTCGCTTTATGAGGATGTGTGGGCCTCCCACTCGGATGAGTTCTCTGCCGTCTTTGGCGGCTCAATTGATACTTCTGCGCTTGTTGTTGACGAGCGCAATCTCGCCATTCAGGCAGCAAAGCTGCTCGCAGAACACACTGGCTATGCAGGTGGGGTTCATCTCCGCATTGAGAAGAACGTGCCAATCGCCGGTGGCATGGGGGGCGGGTCCGCAGACGCGGCTGCAGTTCTTGTCGCCTGTGACGCCCTTTGGGCCACCCATGTCAGCCGCGACGACCTGCACCGACTTGCCGCACAGCTCGGCGCCGACGTGCCCTTCGCTCTCATGGGTGGAACCGCAGTAGGCACTGGCAGAGGTGACGAACTCAGCCCCGCACTTGCCAAGGGCAGTTTTCACTGGGTGCTCGTGCCCGCGAGTGAAGGGTTGAGCACGCCCGAGGTGTATCGGGAGCTCGACCAGCACCGCATCCGGCATACCGGAGCGATTTCGCCGGTTCCGGTGAAGCCTGTTGTTGACAGCCAGGTGCTGCAAGCGCTGCGAGCCGGTGACGCACAGATGCTTGCCGACTGCATCCATAATGACCTCCAGGCGGCCGCGCTCCATATGGCGCCAGATCTCTACGACACGCTTGAGCTCGGTGAAGAGAGCGGTGCCCTCGCCGGCATCGTTTCTGGGTCCGGCCCAACGATTGCTTTTCTCGCCGCCGACGGCGAGTCAGCTGTTGAGCTGCAGGTTGCGCTGAGCCTTCGCGGCTACCAAGCGCTACGGGCAACGAGCCCAGTACACGGGGCCCGCGTCATCCCCGGCGCGGTGTAGCACCTCAACGTCGCGCCGTTCAAATGAAAGGTGCAGGTTCGCGCGATACGGTTACCCCATGGGTGTTTTGCGTGATTCCGGCGGGAAGCTGTGGCGGCGTGCGCTCGGCGTTGTCGCCGTCGCGTCAGCCGGTATTCTGCTTGGTGGATGCGCCCCTGAGAGCAACAGCCCAGCGGTTTTGACGGCCGGCCCGACCATGGTTGCCCCGATGCCATCTCACGAGGGAGAGAGCGGTCCAGCCGCGGCAGCGGAACCAACTCTGCTGCTTGGGACGCTCGCGGCGTCCAACGCGATCGCGGTCATCGATCCGCTGCGTGAGGGGCAGGATGCCGTTGTGCAGCGCATTGAAGTTGGACAGGCGCCGTGGGGTATTGATACCCATGGCACAACCGCCTACGTGGCAACCGCTGAGGGACTCGCCATTGTTGACCTCGTGACCGGCGCTCGAACAGCGTTGGTGGGGTATCAGCATCCGGCATCCACGCTGAGCTACGGGGAATATCGCGAAGGTGGCCTCGGTCTCGCGGCCTCCCCAGATGGCTCCCGCGTCTACGTTGCCGTGACGAGGGGAACCGGACCGTCCGCGCTCGAAGTCTTTGACACCGCGAGTGGAACCTTTATGACAAGTGTCGACGTTGGGCTGCGCCCGTTTGACGTTGTGGTCTCAGACGACGGGGGAGAGGTCTATTCAATTGACCACGACTCCTTCAGCGTGACAGCCATCAACACGGCAACCTTTGAACCTCGTTCGATCAGCGTTGCTCCCTTTGGACAAGAGGGCGGGCTCGCCTCGTGGGAAAAGACCCACTACGGCGTTGTGAATAGTGACGGGCACCTCCTGCTGCCGGTTCAGGGGCAGGCGCTCGTTGATCTGAACCCGGCAACCGGGGAGACAACCGTTGCTCAGATGACCGGTAACTCGCATCAGCACGGGGCAGCAATCGCAACAGACGTTCGAACGGGTGCGCGCTCCTTGCTCGTGGTAGGAACAGGAAGTTTTGGTTCGGCATCAGGGGGACCAAACCTCACCATCCGGTCAATGGCTGACTCGACCGAGCGAATAGTGCCGCTTGAACGACTACATGAGACCGTTACGCAGTGGCGCAACCCAGCAACGCAGGGGCTCAGTGCGGTGCTTGGCGGAGGCTATACAAGGGACGGCGCGTGGGACGGGGCAACGGTTGTTGATCTTGAGACGCTCGCATCATACGAGATCGTAGTAGAGGGCAAGCCGCAGGAAATCGTGCCCCTCCCGGCCGAGGCGACAGCTTCATTCACCAGATAACAGGGGATGCCGTTCTCGGGAATGAATCCGGGTGCCGCCCGGTTTCACTCAGCATGGCTGACACAATTAAAGTTGATATCTGGTCCGACATTGCGTGCCCATGGTGCTACATCGGAAAGCGCCGCTTCGAGGAGGCCCTCGACGCCTTTGCCTCCTCCGAGCACAGCAAACCGGTTGAGATCGAGTATCACAGCTTTGAGCTTGCACCCGATACGCCAACTGACTTTGCCGGCACCGAAATCGATTTCCTTGCCAAGCACAAAGGCATGCCCGTCGAGCAGGTTGAGCAGATGCTCGGCCACGTCACAGGCATCGCGTCCAGCGTCGGCCTGAACTACGATTTTGATGCGTTGCAGCACACCAAGACGCTCAAAGCGCACGAGTTGCTTCACTTTGCCAAGAGCAAAGGACTCCAGCGCGAGATGAAGGAGCGCCTGCTCAAGGCGTACTTCGAAGAGGGAACGCACGTTGGTCGCATTGACGAGCTCGTGACGCTCGCCTCGGAGGTTGGCCTTGATCAAGACGAGGTGCGTTCCGCCCTCACAGGCGACGCCTTTGCGCGCGACGTGCAGGCCGATATTGACCAGGCTCGTGCCTATGGCATCAACGGAGTCCCGTTTTTCGTGTTTGAAGGCGCGTATGGGGTCTCTGGCGCCCAAGAGCCAGCTGCGTTCCAGAGCGTGCTTGAGCAGATAGCCTCCGGGAGCATCGGGGAGGCATCGGATGCCTGATTCAGCTGCCTCTGGATACGTGAGCTCCGAAGCCGAGGGCGGCACCGCTCCGACAGCGACCGGTGGCGGCTCGGCGCAAGTCGAGGTTGACGGGAGCGCTCACGGAGTGGGGACACCGCTCATCCGCATGATGAGCGCGTCTAAAAGCGCAACGTCGGCCAGCGACCCATCACTCAGCGCCGATGCCGGGTTCTGTGCCGATGGAGTGTGCTCGATCTGAATCCGACTCCTCATGGTCGGTCAGTGCGTCCGTCGAATTTACCTGACGAGATGCTGACGGTGCAAAATACCGCTAAACTTATGGTTTAGGGTCACGCGTCGCGTCTTGAACGTGTTGGCTTTCCCCCTGAGCCTAGCCGGCCGCAAGACTGGAGCAATCGTGAGTAAGTCAGACAACGCTGCGGGTGACTCCCAACACGCTGGAGCATCCGGTCGCGAGGTTGTCAGTCGCGATGTCGTCAGCGAAGTTGTGGTTTCCGAAGTTGTTGTGAGCCGTGACCTCGCAAGTGGAGACATCGTCAGCGAGATTGTTGTGCGCAAAGACGTGGTCAGCCGCGACATTGTTGGCCGCGAGGTGCTCCGGAGCGACGTACCAAACGCGGATGTTGATGCCAAGGCATCCACCGAGTTGCCCTCCGCTGTTGAACCGATGGGCGCAAGGCGGTCAGCACCAACACCTCCCGCGCAGGCTGGTCGTGCGACCACCCAATCGGTGCAGGTCCCAACCCAGCAGCCGCGAACCGCGCCGACCGAGCGCGTCCAACACGTTGGGATGCCCAGCCAAAGTCCGTCGTCCGCTGCCGACCAGCAGGCGGCCGCCGCATCGGCAACCAGGCACGATCGTCGACTGACCGAGGCCGGGACACGCGACCTTGCGGTCAAGCATCCCAGAGCTGGGCAGGGCAGATTCGGCACCGCAGCCATCGCATGGAGTACGCTCTGGATTGTCATGTGGCCGGCGCTCTACGGCATGCTCGTGCGCATGTTCGTTGATCCACAAAAGTACTGCTCAACGAGAAGGCCAGCTGATTTCACCGGCACGGGTGAAGGCTCGGCCTTCCTCTTCCTGCCACCACGCACCGTGTGTGCCCTCGACGCGAGCGGTTCGGGCGGCTTCACAATCGCTCCGCTTGCGTCGACGCTCATGTTTCTTGCGCTGCTCATCGGCGCGGTGGTACTCATTATTCTTGGATTCCGAAACTACGTCCGCAGCATCGAACCGATGCCGCAGGAGACGCGTGTTGCCTACCGCATCCGGCAGTACGAACACGGGGCCCTGCTCGGCACGGTTGTGTCGCTCATCTCTCCGGTCTGGATGTTCTACCTGAAGTATGGCCTCAACGAAGCTGGTGGCATCATGCCAGCGCCGCGTGAGCAGATTTATTACTTTGAAAACCAGATTATTGTTGCGGCCATGATCCCACTTGTGGCGTGCGGGGCCGGCATCATTACCCGCCTCATTGGTGGCGACCGCGTGCGGCTGCCGCTGAACAAAGCGGTATTTGGCATTGTCGCGACGGGCGTCTTGTTCTTGGCAACCCTCGTGGTTGGGCTCGCAGACCTCGGCTAGTGCGCGTGGAGCTGCACGCGTCCACGCCGCATTGACTCAGCGCATCGACACAGCGCATCAACTCAGCGCGCATCGACTCAGCGCGAGAAACGCGGTCAGGACAGGAGTTCAGAAAGCTCCAACCATCGCTCCTCAAGCGACGCGACCGTCGCCTCGAGCGCGGTGATTTCCTGCATCATGATGCTAATTCCCTCGTAATCGCCCTGGTCATGGGCCGCGAGACGGTCGTGGGTCGCTTTGATCGCCTCGGTTGCCTTCGCCATTTTACGCTCGGTTGAGGCGAGTTCTTTTTCGGCGTTTCGGCGCTCGGCACCGCTCAACTGGTTCGCTGGAACCGGGGCTGCCGCTGGTGTTGTGCTTGAGGCGGATGCCGAGGCCGACGGGCCGGTATCCGCAGCATCCGAAGCCTTGCGCAGCTTGAGGTACTGGTCAACGCCACCGGGCAAATGGCGGAGCTTGCCGTCGAGGATGGCGTACTGCTGATCGGTGACGCGTTCCATGAGGTACCGGTCGTGCGAGACCACCAGCAAGGTTCCCGGCCACGAATCGAGCAGATCCTCCATCGCCGCTAGCATGTCGGTGTCGAGATCGTTTGACGGCTCGTCGAGTACGAGCACGTTGGGCTCATCAAGCAGGATGAGGAGCAGCTGGAGGCGACGGCGCTGGCCACCGGAAAGATCCTTGACCGGGGTTTGCAACTGCGCGCTCGTGAACCCGAGTCGCTCAAGCAGCTGGCTCGGAGTCATCTCTTTGCCGCCGGAAACATAGCTCGTTCGTTTGCGAGCGACCACATCACTCACCCGGTCGTTGGCGTGCTCAACGAGCTCAGCGAGCTCCTGACTGAGCGTGGCAACCTTGATGGTTTTGCCTCGCTTGACGATGCCGGTCGTCGGCTGCACATCGCCCGTAACAAGTCCGAGCAGGGTGCTCTTGCCGGCTCCGTTGATGCCAAGGATGCCGGTGCGCTCGCCAGGGGCGATCCGCCATTCAATATCTTTGAGCACCTGTTTTTCGCCGTAACTGACGCTCACGTCAAGGATGTCAACAACATCTTTTCCAAGGCGCTGAGAAGCCATCTGGCTGAGCTGGATCTTGTCGCGAACCGGAGGCTCGTTTTCGATGAGTTGGTTGGCCGCTTCGATGCGGAACTTTGGCTTTGCGGTGCGGGCAGGGGCACCGCGGCGGAGCCACGCGAGCTCTTTGCGCATGAGGTTCTGACGCTTTGACTCTGAGGCAGCCGCCATGCGGTCGCGCTCAACGCGCTGCAAGATGTAGGCAGCGTAGCCACCTTCAAACGGCTCAATGATCTGATCGTGGACCTCCCACGTGGTGTTGCACACCTCATCGAGGAACCAGCGGTCGTGAGTCACCACGAGTAGTCCGCCAGCGTTCTTGCCCCAGCGGTTGTTGAGGTGATTGGCAAGCCAGGTGATGCCCTCGACGTCGAGGTGGTTTGTGGGCTCGTCCAGGAAGATGCAGTCCCAGTCTCCAACGAGGAGTGCGGCGAGGCCGACGCGTCTGCGCTGGCCACCGGAGAGCGAACCGATGACGGCATCCCACGGAATATCCTGAATAAGGCCATCAATCACATCGCGAATGATCGGGTTGCTCGCCCACACGTATTCTTCAAGGTCACCAACAATCGCCTGAGAAACGAGCATCTCTTGGTCGAGGACGTCTGTCTGGTCGAGCATCCCAATGGTGACGCCGCCGCGAACGGTGACGCGGCCAGCGTCTGGTTCGAGCCGTCCAGAGAGCAGCGAGAGGAGCGTCGACTTGCCGTCGCCGTTTCGTCCGACGATGCCGATGCGGTCACCCTCGTTCACCCCAATGGTGATGGAATCGAAGATGACTCGGGTCGGGAACTCGAGATGAAGGTTTTCTGCGCCTAAGAGATGTGCCACCCCAAGAGGCTACCGTGTTTGCCTGGGTGTCAGGGCCGACTGCGCGGCGACCTGTTCGGAAGGGATGTAGTACCAGGGGACCATGCCGCCTTCAGAATCGTCATTCCTTTGGCCGATGTATGCGCTTGCCGTATCGAGTTGACTCAGTATTGGGCGATCTCACGCTGCCGAGCGGTATGAAAATTACCCATCTCTCTACCGCCGCAAGGCGTATCTCTCGTGTGTGCATCGCCGACGAACACACGTACGACACCTTTTACAGGAGCCAAACACCCCATGCATCTGCTGACGAAGTTGAGCCTCAAGAACCGAGCCATTGTGGGGCTGGTGACCCTGGCAATAGTTGTTATTGGGCTCATCGCAACGGTGTCCCTCAAGCAAGAGCTGATCCCGTCAACGCAGATTCCGCAGGCTGGCGTCGGTGTTGTGTACCCGGGGGCCTCTCCCGAGAACGTCGCGAAGGATGCCGTCGGCCCAGTGGAGCAAGCAATCAAAGCGATCCCTGGTACGGGGCGCATGACGTCATCCTCAACAAGCGGTGGGGGACAGGTGCAGGTTGAGTGGGATTACGGACTCGACAGCGAAAAGATGATTGCGAATATCCGCGCTGCGGTTGACGGGGTTAAAGCCGCAATGCCGGCTGCGGTGAGCACAGAGGTGTATACGGGCGGCAGCGACGATATCCCAGCCATGCAGCTTGTGGTGACGTCCGATGCCGAAAACGGTGAGCTTGTCGAACGCCTCGAATCGGTTGTTGTCCCCGCGTTTAACGATGTCTCCGGGGTTCGGAAGACAGAAGTGCAGGGCAAGACTGAGACGCTGCTCGCCGTGACGCTGCGACCGGCCGATCTTGCGGCAAAGAAGGTGACAGCGCCTGCCGTCATGGAGAGCATCCGTGCCGCCGGCGTCGTGAACTCTGCCGGAACCAGTTTTGACGGCGATAGCCAGCTATCGGTTGAGGTTGGTGCGACCCTTGACAGCGTTGAGGCCGTTTCGCACGTGCCGATCGCAACCGAGAGCGGCACGGTGCTGCTGAGCGAAATCGCGACGATAGCCGAAGAGCCAGCCGAGGTGAGCAGCATCGCCAGAGCTGACGGACGCCCCTCGCTCAACCTCTCCATCATGAAGAACCAAGACGCGAACGCCGTTTCGCTTTCCCACGCCGTTACGGAGCTCATCCCCGACCTCGAGAAGCAGCTTGGCAAGAATGCAACGCTCGACGTGGTGTTTGATCAGGCACCAATGATTGAACAGTCCATTGAAGACCTCTCTGTTGAAGGCGGGCTCGGCCTGCTCTTTGCAATTCTTGTGATTCTTGTGTTTCTGTTCTCCGTGCGGTCGACCATCATTACGGCGATCTCGATTCCGCTCTCGCTGCTCATCGCGATGATTGGACTGTGGGTTGGAGACTTCACACTCAACATCTTTACGCTTGCGGCCCTGACGGTTGCTGTCGGACGCGTCGTCGACGACTCGATCGTGGTGATCGAAAACATCAAGCGGCGAAGCGATACCGAGGACGGCCCGCTCACGGCTGGCTCGATTGTTGCCTCCGTTCGCCAGGTTGCCGCGGCAATTACCGCCTCGACCATCACGACCGTTGCGGTCTTCCTGCCTATCGCCCTCATTGGCGGCGTTACCGGTGAACTCTTCCGACCGTTTGCCGTGACGATTTCAATCGCGCTGGTTGCATCGCTTATTGTGTCGCTCACGATTGTTCCCGTGCTTGCGTTCTGGTTCCTGAAGCCGCGGAAGAAATCCTCAGCCGGTGCTGTAGCGGGCCAGCAGGACGTTCTCAGCGCCGAGCACGAGGACTCAATAGGGGAGGATATTCCCGAGCCCGCTCACGACGAAGACGCTAAGGTGACACGGCTGCAGCGCGGCTACATGCCGGTTCTTCGTTCAGCCCTCAAGCATCCCGTTGTGACCCTCGTTACGGCCTCGGTCATCTTCATCCTCACGATCGGGTCTACCGGGTTGCTGAAGACCGATTTCCTTGGCGACCTTGGCGGACAGAAGCAAGTTTCTGTTTCGCTGGAAATGCCAGCAGGTACCCGTCTGTCATTGACCGATGAACGGGCCGCAGAAATCGAGCAGGTATTCGAAAAGACTCCCGGAATACAGACGCTACTCACCACTGTCGGCTCCGGCTCGACCAACCAGGCATACTTCACGGCGACCCTCACCGACAACAGCGATGTCAGCACAGTGGCCGCAGCGCTTGAGAAGCAACTCAGCGCTCAAGATGGAGCCGGAACCGTCCGGGTTGAAAGCCAGGGCGGAGACCAAGGCAACCAGACCGTTGACGTCACCATTAAGGCCGACAACGAGCAAGCGCTCGCAGAAGGCTCCGACAACGTCATGGCGATGATGAGCGGGATCACGGGTCTCTCTGAGGTCAAGAGCGACCTCGCGGGGGAGCAGCCGCTGCTCAGGGTCAAGGTGGATCGGGTCGCGGCCGCAGCCTACGGATTTACCCAGAGCGACATCGGCGACGCGCTCTCGAGCGTTCTCCGCGGCTCAACCATTGCCACCCTGACGATCAACGGCGAGCCGCGCGATCTCCTTTTCCGCTCGCACCAGGTTGACGCGACTCCCGCGGATATCGCCGCGCTCAGCATCCCCGTGTCGCCGCTGCAGCAGGCGCAGGCCCAAAAAGCCGCGAGCGATGCCCTGCTCGCTGAACAAGAGGCGATGTCAAACGAAGCGACCGCAAAGGCCGAAGGACAGGTCAGCTCACAACGTTCCGAGCTGGTCAAAGCCCGCGCCGAGGCCGTAGCCGGGCTTGGCGAATTGCGCACGCAACTTGCAGAGCTCTCGGCAATCCCCGCCCCGGAGCCGGGATCTGGCGAACCCGTGACGACCGACGTGCTGCAGGGCCAGGCTCTCGCGGATGCCCTTGCCCAGCTATCAGGCGGAATTAGCCAGGCGGAGGAAGGCATCCGCCAGATCGACACGCAGCTCACTGAGCTAGATAAATCGGTTGCCGAGTCGAATGCTGCTCAGGCAGAGTCGGAGCGTCTCCAAGCAGAGCAGAAAGCACTTGTCGACGTCACTGCCACGGCGATTACCGTCGGTCAGGTCGCCGAAGTTGTTCGCGAAAAGGCGGCGAGCACGGTTACCCGAATTGATGGGGAGCGGGCCGTGACGATCTCTGCGAAACCGACCGGCGACGACCTCGGCGCGATCAGTGCGGCGCTCAACGCCAAATTGGACGACCTGCAGCTGCCAGCCGGCGTGACAACCGATATCGGCGGGGCCTCGGCTGAGCAGGACGAAGCGTTTGGACAACTTGGCGTAGCCATGCTGCTCGCCATCGCCCTTGTCTACATCGTGATGGTGGCGACGTTCCGAAGCCTGCTGCAGCCAGTTATCCTGCTCGTGTCGGTGCCCTTCGCCGCGACGGGAGCGATTCTTGCGCTGCTGCTCACCAATACGGCGCTCGGTATTCCCTCGATGATCGGCCTCCTGATGCTCATCGGTATCGTCGTGACCAACGCCATTGTGCTGATCGACCTCATCAACCATCACAGGGCGAACGGGGCCAGCATTTCAGAAGCGGTTCTGGAGGGGTCACGCCTCCGCCTTCGGCCAATCATTATGACGGCGTGCGCCACAATCTTTGCGCTCGTTCCAATGGCGCTCGGGCTGACCGGCGGCGGAATGTTCATCTCGCAATCGCTCGCGGTTGTGGTGATTGGCGGGCTTATCTCGTCAACCCTGCTGACACTCATCCTTGTGCCGGTGCTCTACGCGCTGCTCGAACGGCGAGGTGAGCGGAAAGAGGCAAGGCGGCTCAAGCGCGAGGAGCGTGCGGCAACTCGGGAGAACCCTGAAGAAGAGCAGCTTGAAGAATTGTTGAGTTAGAGGTCGGTTGCGTCGATGCTGTTGCGCAGTTTGCGGAGTAGCGTTCCGAGGCGGGCTTGTTCCGTCTCGGAAAGCCCGCCGAGCAGGATTTCCTCAGCATCAACGAGCCGGGTGATTGCGGCATCCACCCTCGTCAGACCTGCTGGCGTCATCTCGACGAGCACTCCGCGCCCATCGTTTGGGTCGGTGAGGCGCTTCACAAATCCGCGTTCGACCAGTCGATCAATGCGGTTGGTCATGGTGCCGCTCGACACCATGGTGGCCGAAACAAGACGCTTGGGGCTGAGGGCAAACGGATCGCCCTCCCGACGAAGGGCAGCCAACACATCAAATTCCCAGGACTCAAGCTCGGATCGCTGAAAGGCGTTCTGTCGGATACGGCCGAAGTGCTTCGAGATGCGCGTCACACGCGACAGTACGTGCAGCGGCGCAAAATTGAGGTCGGGCCTGGCGACCTGCCAGGCATCCACAATCCGGTCGACTTCGTCGTTGTCTTTCATGCTGCGCTTTCTTGAAGTAAATCTGGGAAGGGCTCGTTGCCTAGAACTGCTTGGGAGTGCGCCCAACGCAGGCCCCAATTTTATCCGGGACCAACTGGGCCTGTTCAACGAAAGCAAAAGTTTCTGGCACACTTATACATGTGCGCGACGCGTTCGTGTACGTTCCGCCTTAGTGTAACGGCAGCACGGCACCCTTTGGAGGTGTTCGGTCCAGGTTCGAATCCTGGAGGCGGAGCGCGAAGTGAACTGCATAACAATGCGCGGAGGTCTTGGATGTCACAGAGCCAGCTAGCAGTAGTCATCTTGGCGGCGGGGCAGGGTACGCGTATGCGGTCCTCACTGCCGAAGGTGCTCCATCCACTGGCCGGACAACCGCTCATCGAGCACGTGCTCGACACCGCGGCCCAGCTCAACCCAGCGCACATCGTCGCCGTGGTCCGGCACGACCGAGACCGAGTCGCCGAGGCCGTTGTCTCGCATCTGCCAACGGCCATCATTGTCGACCAGGATGAGATTCCGGGAACAGGCCGAGCCGTTGAGGTCGCGGTAGCTGCGCTGCCCGATTCATTCTCTGGCCACATCCTTGTCCTGAGCGGCGACGTTCCACTGCTCGACGAGGCCGCCGCAAAGGCGCTCGTTGATGCCCACGTCGCCGAGGGAAACGCGCTGACGCTGCTGAGCACAATCGTTGCCAACCCTACGGGACTCGGTCGAATCCTCCGTTCCGATTCCGGCAGTTTTGTTGGCATCGTTGAGCAGAAGGATGCCTCACCAGAACAGCTCGCCATCAACGAAACCAACGCGGGTGTTTACATCTTCGAGCGAGGTGCCCTGACGGTGGCGCTCAGCAAGATCGACACGAACAACGCGCAGCAGGAGAAATACCTGACCGACGCGGCGGGAGAGATCCTCTCCGCAGGAGGACGCATCGAGGCCGTTGCTATCTCTGACCACTGGCTCGTTGCCGGCATCAACGACCGAGCGCAACTCGCAGCAGCGGCCGCCGAGTTGAACGCCCGAATCATCCGCTCCTGGCAGCTTGCCGGGGTCACGATTCAGGATGCGGCAACCACCTGGATCGACAAGAATGCCCAGCTCGCAGAAGACGTCACGCTCCTTCCCGGAACTCAGATTCTCGGCGCCACCGTCGTTGAATCTGGCGCAATCATCGGGCCGGACACAACGCTGCTCGATTGTGAAGTTGGCGCTGGCGCGACGGTACGTCGTACTGACGCTCAGCTGGCCGTTATCGGTTCGAACGCGACGGTTGGCCCCTTTTCCTTTCTCCGCCCAGGCACCATCCTCGGGGCCGACGGCAAAATTGGTGCCTATGTTGAAACCAAGAACGCCAACATCGGCGTTGGCAGCAAAGTGCCGCACCTGAGCTACGTTGGCGACGCAACCATTGGTGAAGGCACCAACGTTGGGGCCGGCACAATCTTCGCCAACTACGACGGCCAGAAGAAGCACCACACGACGGTTGGCTCGCACGTGCGCATCGGGTCGAAAAATGTTCTGGTTGCGCCGGTTACACTTGAAGACGGAACCTATACCGGTGCGGGAACAATTGTCCGAAAGGACGTCCCCTCCGGCTCCCTCGCGGTGACCGTTGCGCCACAGCGAAACATTGATGGCTGGGTGGCTCAGAACCGACCAGAAACTGATACGGCACGTGCGGCCGAGAAAAGCGGAGAATAAATGTCGGGCATCAAGGTCAACGGTCAGAAAAAACTTGTCTTAGTTTCTGGACGTGCGCACCCCGAACTCGCAGCAAGCATTGCGAGTGAACTTGGATCCGAACTGGTTCCGACCGACGCCCGAACCTTCGCAAACGGTGAGCTCTACGCCCGTTTTGACGAGAGCGTTCGTGGCTGCGACGCCTTTGTGATTCAGTCACACACCAACCCAATCAACGAGTGGCTCATGGAGCAGCTCATTATGGTTGACGCACTCAAGCGAGCATCCGCAAAGCGCATCACTGTTGTTGCTCCCTTCTACCCGTACTCACGCCAAGACAAAAAAGGCCGCGGACGCGAACCCATTTCGGCTCGCCTCGTGGCCGACCTGTTTAAGGTTGCCGGCGCAGACCGCATCATGTCTGTTGATCTGCACGCCGCGCAGATCCAGGGTTTCTTTGACGGCCCGGTAGACCACCTCTTTGCAATGCCCGTGCTGCTTGATCACTTCCGCGAAAAGCTAGACCCAGAGACGCTCACCGTCGTGTCGCCAGACATGGGACGCGCCCGCGTCGCCGACATCTGGAGCGACCGCCTCGGAGCCCCGCTTGCCATCATCCACAAGCGCCGCGACCCACTGGTTCCAAACCAGGTGAGCGTTCACGACATCGTTGGAGATGTTAAGGGCCGCTGGTGTTTGCTCGTTGATGACATGATCGACACCGGCCGCACCATTGCGAAGGCGGCTGAGGCGCTTAAGAAGAACGGCGCGAAGGGCGTCACGATTGCCGCGACCCACGCCATCCTTTCCGACCCGGCGGTTGAGATCCTCAGCTCGGACTTCATCGACTCGGTAGTCGTGACTGACACCCTGCCAATTCCGGCGGAGAAGCGTTTTGAAAAGCTCACGGTGCTGTCAATTGCCCCGCTGATCGCCCGTGCGATTCACGAGGTCTTTGAAGACGGTTCGGTTACCTCGATGTTCGACGGCGCTGCATAAGCGCTCATTCTCTCATGGGGTGCGATCCTGCTCCCGGGGCGCGGTTTTTCGCGCCCCACGAGCGGGAATGCACCCCACGAACGAAAACGGCCCTGCAACGTGAGTTGCAGGACCGTTGTTGTTTGAGCTAGTTCATCTCGATTTCGGTGCGGTCTCCGCTCCACAGCGTGTGGAACACACCGGGGAGGTCAACGCGGCCGTAGGTGTGAGCGCCGAAGAAGTCGCGCTGTCCCTGGACGAGGGCAGCCGGCAGGCGTTCGGCGCGCAGTCCGTCGTAGTATGCAAGCGACGACGAGAACGCCGGTGCGGGGATACCCGTGACGGTTGCCGAAACTACCACGCGGCGCCAGGCCTCCTGAGACGAGGTGATGGCCTCGGCAAAGTAGGGGGCTGTCAGCAGCGCCGACAGGTTTGGCGACTCAGCGTAGGCGTCAGCGATGCGGTTGAGGAACTGGGCGCGGATGATGCAGCCGCCGCGCCAGATGCGCGAAACGGCTCCGAGGTCGATGGTCCAGTTGAACTCTTCTGCGCCAGCGCGGATGGCGTCGAAGCCCTGCGAGTACGCGATGATCTTTGACGCGTAGAGTGCGCGGCGAACGTCCTCGATGAAAGCCTCGCGGTCGGTGACGGCAACGGGGCTGGCAGGGCCAGGCATCCCAGCCGCGGCGGCGCGCTGCTCAGGGTGAGACGACAGCGAGCGGGCGAAGACGGCTTCGGCAATACCGGACACGGGAACGCCAAGCGCGAGGGCGTTCTGCACGGTCCAGACGCCGGTTCCCTTCGAACCAGCCTGGTCAAGGATGACGTCAACCAGCGGCTTGCCGGTTTTGGCATCCACCTGGCGCAGCACCTCGGCCGTGATCTCGATGAGGTATGACTCAAGCTCGCCCTTGTTCCATTCGGCGAACACATCGGCGATCTCGGCGGGCGTGAGGCCAGCGTTGCGGCGGAGCAGGTCGTAGGCCTCGGCGATGAGCTGCATGTCGGCGTACTCAATGCCGTTGTGAATCATCTTGACGAAGTGTCCGGCGCCGTCGGTGCCAACGTGGGTGACGCAGGGCTCGCCCTCGGCGACCGCGGCGATCGAGGCGAGGATGGGGCCGAGGGTCTTGTAGGACTCAGCGGATCCACCAGGCATGATGCTTGGGCCCTTGAGGGCGCCCTCTTCGCCGCCGGAAATACCGGCGCCAACAAAGTGGATACCCGTTGCGCTCACTGCCTTCTCGCGACGGATGGTGTCGGTGAAGAGTGCGTTTCCGCCGTCGACGATGATGTCGCCGGGCTCGAACAGGTTGGTGAGCTGATCGATGACCGCGTCAGTTCCTGCGCCTGCCTGCACCATGATGATGGCCGTGCGCGGCTTGCTGAGCGAGTTGACAAAATCCTCGATGGTCTCGCTTGCGACGAAGTTTGCCTCAGGGTGCTCGGTGGTGAGCGTGCGGGTGCGCTCGGGGGAGCGGTTGAATACGGCAACCGTGTTGCCCTCGCGGCTTGCGAGGTTGCGGGCCAAGTTGCTGCCCATAACGGCGAGGCCTACGACGCCGATGTTTGCGGTTGCGGTGTTGGCGTTATCCGCCATGATTCCTCCTGGATTGGTGGGGTGGTTATTGAGGTGGTTGTGGGGACGATGCGGTGGCGGGTTGTTCCTCAGCCGCGCGGCGCAGCATCTCAGTGAGCGTGCGGTTCATGAGGCGTTGCATCGCGTCGATTGCGGCTTGCTGGTTGCCGCTGCCAACCGCTTCGGCAACGTCAAGGTGCTGTTGCAGGGCATCCGGATGCGGGTGGGCAGGCATGAGCCCGTGGGCGGTGCGCCCCGTGAGTACTTCGCTCACCACCGCGTGCAGGTGTGAAAACATTTCGTTTCCGCTCAGCTGCAGGATGAGCTGGTGGAAGCGGATGTCGAGGGCAAGGAAGCGTTCGGCATCCCCTGACCGGCCTGCCGCCCACATTTCACCGGCGATGCCGTTGAGTTCGCTGGCCGACTGGGGGCTGATGTTCGCGGCGGCAAGACCGGCTGCCTGTGGTTCGACGGCGGCGCGGAGCTGCGTGAGGGTTCTGAGCTGGTGCGCCCGGTCGTTACTGTCGAGCCGCCAACGGATGACCTTCGGCTCGTAGACGTTCCACTCGGATGCTGGGCGAGGGGTGACGCCGACACGCGGTTTTGACTGAACCAGATTCATTGTCTGGAGCGACCGAAGACAATCTCGGATGACAGACCGTGACACCCCGTAGCGTTGCTCGAGTTGTTCGATGGTGAGCGGGATGCCGGGCGGCAGCTCGCCGCGCACGATCGCGGAGCCAATGGCGTCGAGAGTACTTTCGTGCAGGCGCCCTGATGCGCTCGGACCTTCTGCGGAAACACTCACTCAATAATCATATCGTTTACTGCGCATCTGGCAATAGTCACACTTTAACCTGCATCTATTTGCGAGTTTCTGCTGAGAAAATGCGCAATCTCGACAGAAAGTCGCAAATAGATGCAGGTTAGGGGGCTTCCCAGCCTCGGGATCGGAGGGCCTCGGCGATGCGGCGGATACCTTCTTCGGGAGCATCGAAGAGCTGGGCTTTTCGTATTCGTACGAGTTTCCAGTCATCCGACAGAAACCGGTCGAGCCTTGTCATATCTCGGTCATATTGAACGTCGTCTGTCCGGTGTTGGTCGCCGTCGTACTCAACAATGAGTCGGTGCTGCCAAAACACAAAGTCGGCCCGCCCGATACGTTCACCGTGTCGGTCAGCGACGATGGGGTTCAGATCGGGAACAGGGAAGCCCGCATCTGCCATGAGGAGTCGGAGGAGCGTCTCCGGTCGAGAATCGGCACCGTCACGAACATGCGCAATTGCCCGAACCGCCCGTCGTTTACCCGGGCCGTGGTACATCTCAACCCGCCGGTGCAATTCGTCGAGCAATACAAAGGGGCGCCAGTCGCCAGGTTGGTTGAACTCAGGCGCGCGGACCAGATAGTCGCCGGCCGCCACATGATCGCGAAAGGGGAGGAGCGAGGCCAATTGCAGCCAGACGGTCGCCGCATCCAGCACGGGCAGGCCGTCTCGCCACAGCATCCGTGCTCCGTATGCGGACAGCTGATGTCCGGTGAGATTTCGCCCTGTCGGTGCGGTCTTTGGAAAGAACGTAGCAATGTGCAATGGCAAGGTTTGCAGCCGTTGGGGGAGCGGCACGCCCCAAATGGTGGCCGCGGTCTGGTGGCTGAAGAACTGCTCAGCTTTACAACGGGGAAGATACGCTCGGCAGAAGTCGATTACGCTCAGTGGCTCAGCGCCTTCTGAACGTATTCCTTGGAACGGCCGCGCGAGGTTGTTGGATCGGAGTTTGCCCGGCGTGATGCCGGCGTCCAACGCGTCACGCACCGCGAACGCTTGCTGGTGGAAGGGGAGCGGGGGATCGGATGATTTGGGCATGGCGCAATCATCGAGCGCCCGCGCAGCTTCGCGCGCTAACGGGATAAATCTGTGCAGAGTTGCGCTGTGATAGCGGGCTGTGGAGACGTATGCATTTGTGAGTTTCTGCGCAAAATCCAGGATTTATGCGCAGAAACTCACAAATAGATGCAGGTTAGTCGGAGGTTGCGAGTTGGTTGAGTAGCTCCAAAACGTGGCGGTATTGCTCGCCTGTCGCCCTCGTCATGCCGAGCTCGCAGGTGCGGTTGCAGGATGCGTGGGCCGAGGCATCCACGTCGGCCACTTCGCTGGCTTCGGCGGCCGTCGCAGAGGCGGTGAGCTCAGGATGGAGCATTCCTCGGTCACCCGCAAACGCACAACATCCCCAGTTCTCCGGAATCACAACGTCCGTCGCGACCGCAGCTGCGACCTCAGCGAGTGCGCCGTTCCCACCCATGCGAGTCGAGGAGCAGGTCGGGTGCAGGACGAGCCGCTCAAGTTTGCCGTGTTCTGGCAGCAGGGGAAGCACCCGCTCGGCAACAAAATCGACCGCATCCACCACGCGAAGCGGGCGGGCAGAGGTTGCGTTTTCGTTTTCGATCGCATGGAGGAGCCCCTCGGTGCACGAGGAGGCATCGCAGACGATTACAAGCTCGCCGTCGCGGCTTGCCTCGCGAAGCGAAGCAACTGTGCGCTCTTGCATGGTGTGCTGGCCCTTTGAGAGGCCCTTTGACGACCACGGGGTACCGCAGCAGAGGTTATTAACATCGTCGGGAACCAGGAGCGTCAGCCCCACCTTTTCGCACAGCGCCTCGAACGACAGCTGCACGCCGGGGCCTTCTGAGCCGCCTGGTTCGTTGGCGGGGCCAAACATCGTGTTGACGCACGCGGGCATGTACACGGCATCCACGACGGCGGATGCAGGGGGAGCCGGACGCTTGCGCGAAGACCCGCCGCCGGGGAGCTCCGGTGAGTACAAGGGAACGGTGTCTTTGCCAAGCACCGCTCGCGCGAGCACGTTTGGCGGCGTGATGATGGCCTGGGGCACTTTATCGACGACGTTGAGCGCGAGGCCAGCGCCGGCGGTGACCGCGCCCCACTTCTTCGCGGCCGAGTTCCAGAGACCCTGCTCAAGGCCATTCACGTCTTCGCGACGCAGGAGCTTGACGAGGCTTCCCGTGTTGATCTGCACCGGACACGCCGTCTGGCACATGCCGTCAACCGCGCACGTCTGCACACCGTCGTAGACGTAATCGTGTTCGAGGCTTTTTACGAGCTCAGTGTCACCGTCGAGCTTTGCCTGCTCGATGGCACGAAGCGTCACGATGCGCTGTCGTGGAGTGAGCGTCACGTTACGGCTTGGGCAGACTGGTTCGCAGTATCCGCATTCGACGCAGCGGTCGACCTCGGCGTTGACGGGGAGGGCCTGCTTGATGTGGCGGAGGTGTGCCGTTGGGTCGTCGTCGAGGAGGACTCCGGGGTTGAGCATCCCTACCGGGTCGCACAGGAGCTTGATCTGGCGCATAACATCGTAGAGTTCGTCGCCGTACTGCCTGCGCACAAACGGGGCCATGACCCGTCCGGTGCCGTGCTCGGCCTTGAGCGAGCCTCCCTCGCCGAGAATGAGGTCAACAAGGTCTTCGGTGAAGGCGGTGTAGCGGTCGATCTGCTCAGCCGATTCGAAGCCGTCGGTGAGCATGAAGTGCACATTGCCGTCTTTGGCGTGCCCAAAGATGACGCTGTTTTCGTACGCGTAGCGGTCGAAGAGTTCCGAGAGGCTGTTACACGTTGGCGCGAGTCGTTCGACGGGAACCACCACGTCTTCGAGCAGGGCCGTTGTTCCCGCCGGGCGGGCTCCCGCGATGGTCGTGTAGAGCCCTTTGCGCAGGTGCCAGAGCGAGGCGCGGGTCGCGGATGCCGTGGTGAAGGATGCCGGTGCGCTCAGCCCAAGCGTCGGCCCCAACGCGTTGCCCGCCTGTTCAAGGTGCGCGAGTTCTGCGACGGTCTGCGCCTGGTACTCAACGAGTAGCGCAGCGTGCCGGTCGACGGATAGGCCTTGCACTGCCGCGGGGGCGTCCGAGGCCTGCTGCCCAATCTTGAGTGACAGCGCGTCCATGAGTTCAAGCGTTGCCGCGCCCGTTTCGACGAGGGCGGGGAGCGCGCTCGTGGCGGCCTCTAAGGTCTCGAAGACGAGCAGCCCTGTTGAGGCGTGCGGTGCGAGGGGAACGGTGCGGAACACGGCCTCTGCGACAAACCCGAGTGTTCCTTCGCTGCCGACGATGAGGTGGGCAAGGATGTCGACGGCCCGCTCGTAGTCGAGCAGGGAGTTGATGCCGTAGCCCATGGTGTTCTTCATCGAGAACTGGCGGCGGATGTTTGCGACGGACGACGCATTATCGCGCACGCGCTTCGCAAGCCTGTGGAGCCCATCGAACAGTGTTGGCTCGAGGGCTCGCAGCCGCTCTTCGGCGTCGGGGAGAGCCGTATCAACAACCGTTCCACTTGGCAGGACGATCGTGAGAGATTCGAGCGTGTTGTACGTGTTTTCGACGGTGCCGCAGGCCATGCCGCTTGAGTTGTTCGCAATTACGCCGCCGATGGTGCAGGCGGATTCGCTGGCAGGGTCTGGCCCAAACTTGCGGCCGTATTTGGCGAGCCGCATGTTGAGGGCCCGCACCGTGACACCAGGCTGCACGCGCACGCGGTCACCGTTGTCGAGCACCTCAATTTGCTTGAAGTTGCGGCGAACATCGACAAGGATGCCGTCGGTGATGCCCTGCCCGCTCAGGCTGGTGCCGCCGGAGCGCAGCGTGAGCGGAACGCCCTGCGCTGCGCTCGTGGCGAGCAGCGCCCCAACATCCGCCGCGTTCTCTGCGATGACCACTGCCTGGGGCACCAGGAGAAAGTGTGAGGCATCGTGGGCGTTGGCGTGCAGGTCGATTGCGCGCGTACGCACGTGCTCTGGTGAGCCGACCGAGGCGCGGAGCCCGTCAAGAAGTGTGGCGTTGAGTGATGTGGGGCGAGTCATGTTACGGAACCATCCAGCCGAGTATGGGTGTTGATTGGAGGAAAATGATGAGGGTAATGAACGCGAGGAGTCCGAGGCTCCAGCCGATGAGCTTGCGGAAGAGCGCGCCTTCGGAGCCGTGCATTCCCACCGCGGCGGCCGCAACGGCGAGGTTCTGCAGTGAGAGCATTTTACCCAGCACGCCGGCGGAGGAGTTCGACGCAGCCATGAGCACTGGGCTGAGGCCTGCCTGGTTTGCGGCGGTCACCTGGAGCAGCCCAAAGAGCGAGTTCGACGAGGTGTCTGAGCCGGTCAGGGCGACGCCGATCCAGCCGATGACGGGCGAGAGGATGGCAAAGAATCCGCCGGTTGCAGCGAGGGCGAAGCCGAGGCTTGCGGTCTGGCCCGACAGGTTCATGACAAATGACAGTGCAAGCACCGCTGTGACGGTGACGATTGTCCAGCGCAGCTGGTACAGGGTCTCCCAGTAGACCTGTGCGGCCTTCTTGATGCCGATGCCGTAGATCATCATGGTGACAATGCCCGAGAACAGCAGCAGGGTTCCGGTGGCCTTGAGGTGATCGAGCTTGAAGGTCTGGGCGGAGGCGGGATTGCCTGCGGCATCCACGACGTCGAGCCCTGGCCAGCGGAAGGTCACTGAGCCGACGGTCGAGAGCCAGTCTTTGATAACGGGAATCTGGGCGATCGTGAAGATAACCATGATGGCGAGGTAGGGAGCAATCGCGCCCCAGGTGCGTGCCTTGGTGGATGTTGGCAGCGCCTTGGTGGCAGTGGCCGTGCCGATTCCGGCTGCCTTCGCGAGCGACTCGTCTGCTGATGCTCCGCTTGCGCCGGCTTCTGCCGCGTCCTCTGTGAAGCTCACGGTTTCTGCTGGCTTCCAGAAGCGCAGCATCAGCAGAACCGCACCGACCGTGACGACTGCGGCAACTACGTCGGTGAGCTCAACGGCGAAGTAGTTTGCCGTGACAAACTGGGCCGCTCCGAAGGCGACACCGGCAACAACGGCGACGGGCCAGGTCTGCTTGACGCCGCGCTTGCCATCAACAATGAAGACAAGGATGAGCGGGATGAAGATGGCGATAAGCGGCGTTTGGCGGCCTGCCATAGAGGCAAGCTCATCCATGGGCAGTCCTGTCACACCGTGGAGGGCAATGATGGGCGCTCCCATTGCGCCAAACGCGACGGGAGCCGTATTTGCGAGCAGTGAGACGATTGCGGCCTTGAACGGCTTCATTCCGGCCGCGATGAGCATTGCCGCGGAGATGGCCACGGGGGCGCCGAAGCCTGCGAGCGATTCGAGGAGTGCGCCGAAGCAGAACGCGATGATGATGGAGAGCACGCGAAGGTCATCCGAGATTGCCCTGATGGTCTTGCCGAGCACTTCGAACCATCCGGTCGCGAGGGTCAGTCGGTAGATCCAGAGGGCGTTCACCAGAATCCAGAGGATGGGGAAGAGCCCGTAGAAGATGCCCTCCGCAGTTGCGCTGAAGGCCTGGCCTACCGGCATTTGCCAGCCAACGATGGCGAGGACAATTGAGAGCGCAAGCCCAACGATCGCGGCGTATGCGGCCTTAACTCGGAAGACTCCGAGGAGGACAAACAGCACAATTAGGGGCAGCGCGGCGAAGATCGCCGAAAGGGCAAGGGATCCGAAGATCGGATCGAGTATCTGTTCAAACATGGGGGGTCCTCAGGGTAGCGTCGTTGCGTTCTTGAGTAATCTTGTCATACAAACATACTTGAGTAGCAAATCCTGTTGGCATGCATTCTCTGAGAAGATGGGAATCTGCGAGCTAGCGTAAGGACTTCATGAACCGTCGAGTGGTGGCAACATCCATAGTGGATGCCGTTGCGGAAGACCTGCGGGGCAGGCTCTACGCGGCCGAGTTTCCCGGAGGAACCGCCTTTACCGAGGCCGACATCGCGCAGACCTACGACGTATCTCGCCCCACCGCAAAGGGGGCTATTGAAAAGATCGTCGCCGAAGGGCTCCTTGTTCGTGGCGCTCATAAGACGGCACGGGTGCCCGAGCTCGGGCCAGAGGATGTGCGGGATATCTATCTGACAAGGGCGTACCTCGAGACGGAAGTGCTCCGTCGCCTTGCCGCCCGAAAATTCGCGCCGGAGGCTGCCGCCGAGGCCAACAGGGAGATTGCGGAAACCCTCGATTCGGAGAACGCGCTCAGTATCGTTGAGCCGGACATGCGGTTCCACACAAGCCTCATCGATGCGCTTGGGAGCGCACGAACCAGCAAGATGTACAACTCTCTTGTCAGCGAGGTGCGTGTCTGCATGACCCAGGTGCAGGGACGAGGGCTGCTTGATCCCAAGCTGATCTGTGCCGAACACGAAGAGATCCTTCGCCTTATTCGTGCGGGCGAAGCGGATGCCGTTGCCTGCCTGCTCGACGAGCACCTTGCCCGTGCGCGCGAGCGATTGGTCGCGGCTGTTGGCGGAACGGCTGGGCCGGAAGCGTTTGTTGAGCCGCGAGTGTAACTCCGCTGAGCGTGCGGCCAGAGCGGTCTATGCCGGTGCCGTCGTCTTAAGCAGAGAACTCGTGTAAACTCTCACCTGTACTTCGGCGAGGGATGTTGGTGTGACCGGCATCCGTTATCGACGCGGTGGGTGAGGCGGAAGTCTTTCCTCACGCTGCGACCGGCGCGAGTTGAATAACAGACCATGAGCCTCATCGGCTCCAAACGATACGGGCCCTGCCCGAGGAGAAACACATGAGCAACGACACGACGAACAAAGTCAGCGCAGAACTGCGCAACAGCTTCGGCAAGGGAGCGGCTCGCAAGATCCGCGCCACCGGCAAGATCCCTGCTGTTATCTACGGCCACGGCACCGAGCCACAGCACGTTACCCTTCCTGGACACGAGGTTGCCCTCATCATCCGTAAGGCCAACGCTGTTCTGACGCTCGACATCGAGGGCACCGACCAGCTCGCACTGGTCAAGGACGTTCAGCGCGACCCAGTTCGCCAGATCATCGAGCACATCGACCTCATCGTTGTGAAGAAGGGTGAGCTCGTTGAGGCTGAGGTTCCTGTCCACGTTGTTGGCGAGCCTTACCCAGGTACCCTTGCGATGCTTGAGCTCAACACGCTCCGCCTGCTCGTTGAGGCAACCAACATCCCTGAGAGCGTTGTTGTCAACGTTGAGGGACTCGAAGAGGGCAAGCAGATCCACGCAAGCAACGTTGAGCTCCCTGTTGGCGCAAAGCTTGCCGACGAGGGCGACCTGCTCATCGTGAACATCGTGCTTCCTCGCTCGAACACCGCTGCTGACGACGCTGCAGACGCAGCCGCAGAGGCAGCTGAAGTTCAGTAGTCACTGACCTTCAGTAAGAACCGCATCATCGTGCCGAGCCCGTCGGAACTATCGTGAGTTTTCGCGACCTGTTCCGGCGGGCTCGACCCGTTAACCAAGAGACAGAAGAGGATGCCGTGGGCGACACGTGGCTGGTAGTTGGGCTGGGGAATCCCGGCCCCAAATACGAGAAGACCAGGCACAACGTTGGGCAGATGGCGCTCGACGAGCTTGCCTCGCGCATCGGATCTCAGTTTTCGCGGCATAAAGCCAATGCCATGGTGGCAGAGGGGCGTCTGCGACCAGGCGGCCCAAAGGTTGTGCTGGCAAAACCAAACAGCTTCATGAACGTTTCGGGTGGTCCCGTCGCCGCCCTGCTGCAGTACTACTCGCTCGGCGTTGATCGGCTCATTGTGGTGCACGACGAACTCGACATCGATTTTGACACGATCAAGCTCAAAACCGGCGGCGGACACGGAGGCCATAACGGCCTTCGCGACATCGCCAAGGCCGCGAACAGCCCCGATTTTACGCGCGTGCGTGTTGGTATCGGCCGCCCTCCTGGACGCCAAGATCCCGCAGACTATGTGCTGCGCGAGTTTGGCAGCACCGAGCGTCAATCACTTCCCTCGCTGCTGGTCGACGCAGCGGATGCCGTTGAAACGGTTGTCGAGAGCGGCCTGCTTGAGGCGCAGCAGCGGTTCCACGCTCCACGGGCCTAAGCCCAACATCCTCATTTCGTGGGGCAGCTGCCGTCTTCCCTGATCTTGGATACCGTGCCGGCGTGAAGCCTGCTCGGCCAGTGTCAGCGGCGAGAGCTAAGATTATCTGGTGACTCTTCAGGGAATTCTTGCCGCACTGACCGATTCCGAGAGCTTTCAGCGGGCCCTCAGCTATACATCCGAAGACGCCGACTTCTCGCTTGCGGAAGGGCTGCGTGCTCCGCTTCTTGCCGGGCTCCTCGAAGGCCGCTCTGCCGATTCGCCTGCGTCCTCCCTGTTTTTGGTCACGGCCACCAGTCGCGAGTCGGAGAGCCTCAGACTGTCGCTCGAATCCCTTCTGCCAGGATCAACCATCGTTGAGTTTCCCGCGTGGGAGACGCTGCCTCACGAACGACTCAGCCCGAGCCCCGAAACCGTGGGTAAGCGCCTTGCCGCGCTTCGTGCCATGCACAACTGGGCACCAGAGAACGGCAATCACCTCATCGTTGTGAGCGCGGTTCGTGCGGCGCTGCAGCCGCTCGCCGACAACCTGCTTTCGGTCGAGCCGCTGCACTTTGTGGTTGGCCAGCGCGATTACAACCTTGGCGAGGTCAGTGAGCGTTTGGTCGCGCTTGCATATTCCCGTGTCGATATGGTCACTCGCCGAGGCGAATTCTCGGTGCGCGGCGGTCAGCTCGACGTGTTCTCGCCGGTTGCCGAGCATCCGTATCGAATCGAGTTCTTTGGTGACGAGGTCGAAGAGATCCGCGCCTTCTCGGTTGCCGACCAGCGAAGTTTGCCCGTTGAGGTTGCAGAGGCGGTGCTTGCGCCGAGCCGTGAGCTTTTGCTCGATGCCGGTGTGCGGCAGCGGGCCCGCGAGATGCAGGGCGAGTTTCCAAATCTTGCAACCATGTTGGAGAAGGTTGCCGAGGGCATCCCAGCAGAGGGCATGGAAAGCCTGACCCCCGCGCTTGTTGAGCGCCTCGTCCCTGTCACTCATTACTTGCCGGCCGAGGCCGCAATCGCGGTGATCGCTCCCGAGCGGGTCGCCACGCGTGCGGTGAGCCTCGCCGAAACGAACCGCGAGTTCCTCGCGGCTGCCTGGAGTGCAGCGACAGCGGGTGCCGAGGCCCCGATCGATCTTTCCGCCGGAGACTTTCTGACGCTCAACACGCTGAAGGGTGCCCGCGGCGACCGCCCATGGTGGACGATGAGTTCGTACCAGCGCGATGAGGCCGACCCCATCACCGATGAAGACGACGGTTACGTGCGCGTGCAGGCTGAGGCAGTGCCCAGTTTCCAGGGCAGCATCGACGGCGCGGTTGAATACGTTGCGCAGCAGCTCCGCGAGGGCTGGCGCGTTGTCATCACAGCGCAGGGACAGGGCACCATCGAGCGTGTGCGCGACGTGCTGTCCGGGCACGAAGTTGCTGGTCGGCTGCTTGCCTCCCTCGAGTCGGCGCCAGACGCATCGGTGGCCTCACTTGTCACGAGCACCCTCGATCACGGATTTGTGAGCGGAGAAGCACAGTTCGCCCTGCTCACGGAGGCCGAGTTCTTCGGCCGAAGCGCCACCTACCAGGCCGGACAGGTGAAGAAGCTTGCGAGCCGCAGCAAAAACGTCGTTGACCCGCTGCAGCTCGCTGCCGGCGACTACGTCGTGCATGACACGCACGGCATCGGCCGGTTTATAGAGCTGACGCAGCGCGAAATTACGACGGGGTCCGGCCGCAACGCTACGAAGGCGCTTCGTGAGTACCTTGCGCTTGAGTATGCGCCCTCAAAGCGCGGCTACCCGGCTGACAAGCTGTTTGTTCCTACCGATCAGCTCGATCAGCTGTCTCGCTATGTTGGCGGCGAAGCCCCCGCACTGAGCAAGATGGGCGGTTCAGACTGGTCAGCGGCCAAGGGCAAAGCGCGCAAGGCGGTTCGAGACATCGCGGTTGAGCTTGTCAAGCTCTATTCGGCCCGCATGGCAAGCCGCGGGTTTGCTTTCTCCCCAGACACCCCGTGGCAGCGGGAACTCGAAGAGGCCTTCCCGTTTGCCGAGACGCCAGATCAACTCACAACGATTAACGACGTGAAACGCGACATGGAATCCCCGATTCCGATGGATCGCCTCGTGTCCGGCGACGTGGGCTTCGGCAAGACCGAGATCGCCATCCGCGCGGCGTTTAAGGCGGTGCAAGACAATAAGCAGGTGGCAATCCTCGTGCCAACCACCCTGCTCGTGAAACAGCACCTTGAGACGTTCCAAGACCGCTTCGCCGGATTCCCCGTTCACCTTCGAGCGCTCAGCCGTTTTCAGACGGATAAAGAGGCTCGAGAAATCATCAAGGGGCTCGCCGATGGCTCAGTGGATGTTGTGATCGGCACCCACCGCCTGCTCTCCGACAACGTGGTCTATAAAGACCTCGGGCTTGTAATTGTCGACGAAGAGCAGCGCTTTGGCGTTGAACACAAGGACTCGCTGAAGAAGCTCAAGACTAACGTCGACATCCTCGCGATGAGTGCGACCCCCATCCCGCGCACGCTTGAGATGGCGGTTACCGGCATCCGCGAAATGTCGACGCTTGCCACGCCGCCAGAGGACCGGCACCCCATTCTTACCTTTGTTGGCCCGCGTTCCGACCGCCAAATTGCCGCTGCCATCCGCCGCGAGTTGCTGCGCGAAGGGCAGATCTTCTTTGTGCACAACCGAGTGTCGAGTATCACTCGCACCGCAGCTCATCTGGCCGAGCTGGTGCCTGAGGCTCGGATCGCGGTTGCCCACGGCAAGCTGTCGGAGGCGACCCTTGAGCAGGTCGTTGTTGATTTCTGGGAGCGTAAATTTGATGTTCTCGTGTCAACAACCATCGTGGAGACCGGGCTCGATATCGCAAACGCCAACACGATCATTATCGACAGGGCTGACAAATACGGCCTCAGCCAGCTTCACCAGTTGCGCGGCCGTGTCGGTCGTGGGCGAGAGCGGGCATACGGCTACTTCATGTATGACGAAGAGAAGCCGCTGAGCGAGACGGCGCACGAGCGACTCGAAACGATCGCAACCAATAACGAGCTCGGCTCCGGGATGCAGGTCGCGCTCAAAGATCTTGAGATTCGTGGCGCGGGAAACCTGCTCGGTGGTGAACAGTCCGGTCATATTGCTGGGGTCGGATTTGACCTGTACCTCCGCATGATTGGCGAGGCCGTGAATACGTTCCGCGGCGAGACTGCCGCAGGCATCACCGAACTCAACCTCGAACTGCCGGTTGCCGCGCATATTCCAGAGGACTACGTTGATAGCGAGCGTTTGCGGCTTGAGGCGTACCAGAAGTTCTCGACGGCGAGCTCTGCTGGGGCGGCCGACGATCAACTTTCGCTGGTCATCGAAGAGCTCACCGACCGCTACGGCACCCCACCAACCGAGGTTGAGAACCTGCTCAAGGTCTCTCGACTTCGCCACCGCGCGGCAAAGCACGGGCTCAGCAAAGTCATCGTGCTCGGGCCAAACCTCAAGGTTGAACGAGTTGATCTCCCCGACTCGCGCCAACTTCGCATGCAGCGGCTCTACCCGGGTTCTCGCTACGTGAATACGTCAGGCACAATGACAGTTCCGTTACCAGTGACGCACGGCATCACGCTTGCGGGCACCGAGCTGGTCGACTGGGTGAGTAACCTCATCGAAGTCATCCTGCCAGAGCTGCCGGATGCCTCGGCCGCGACTAACGCTGAAGACGCCTCCTAGCATCCTTGCCGGTTGCCGGTTGCCGGATGCCGGATGCCGGATGCCGGTTGCCTCACCGACCGATCAACGAACCCAACAGCATCGTGTGGTGAGTTGCTTTTCGGTGGTTATTATCCTTTGCGCGCCACCAGCGCGTTGTGCAGGCCAATGCCAACGAGGATCGGGATGAGGAGCGAAAGTGCGAGGAAGACGACCGCGAGCGTGCCGATTTCGGGGGAGAGCGTGAACGAACCCGCAACGGCGAGCAGGAGCGCGAGCATCCTGAACAGGTAGGAGCGGCGCGGTTCGTCTGCCGGCTGCTTGATCCACGGCAGCTTCACTGACGGGCTCGCCTTCGATGCCACGAATACCGAAAGCGACATCGCCACAAACGCGCCAACAAAGAAGAGAACCCCAACAACCATCATGCGTCAATTGTCCCACGGATGCGCCCGAATACTCGCCGGCCGCCAACGCCCGAGTCAGCGGACGATTGAGGTTGGATGCGAAACACGATGTGCCCGGCCAATCTGGGGTGCTAGGCGGCGTCCTTCTCGCTGAGCCTCAGCGCCCGATAGTGGCGTGCCCTCAACCGGACGACGAAGACTGACACCACAATCGAGATGGCCGAACCGATAATGACGGCAAGCACTCCCTGATCGGCTATGGCGCGGTTGTCGGCGAACGCAAGATCGTTCATGAGCAGCGAAACGGTAAAGCCGATCCCGCCGAGGGCCCCTGCCGCAATCATGTCGCCAAAGCGAAGCACGGGGGCTTGGCGGGAACGAAGGATGCGGTCGGCGAGCAGGGTTGCCCCAACAATTCCGATGAGCTTTCCGACGGGAAGCGCGACGATGATTCCCCAGAACGGCGCTTCGAGCGGCGTCTCGCCAAGCGACGGGATAGTGACGAGCGCTGCCGAGAACGCAAAGAGCGGGAGAACGATCACATTGCTGAACGGCTCAATCAGGTAACGCGCGCGATGGGCCGGCTTGCGGTGCATGGCAAAGCCGAGCGCGACACCGGCTATGGTTGCGTGGATGCCTGACTGATAGACGACGTACCACGTGGCGAGTCCGACGGCGACCATGCCAATGATAAGGACCCACTCGAGGCCCCTGTGTCGGGTCTGCGATGGGCGCACAGCATCGCGGCGGAGCCTTGCGTACCGCCAGCTCAGGAATCCAAAGAGAACCGCGAGCAGCGCGCCGAGCAGGATGAGACCAATCTGCGCGCCGGTGGTAAAAAACACGGCGATGAAGAGGATGCCGGCCAGGTCATCGAGGACAGCAAGCGCAAGCAGGAATGCTCGAACGGTTGTGGGAAGGCCCCGTCCAACAACAGCGAGTACGCCGAGCGCAAACGCGATGTCAGTCGCGGTTGGGATAGGCCAGCCGCCCTCATAGCCGCTGCCCCACGTGAAGGCGAGGTAGATTGCGATGGGGACAAGAATGCCGCCGAGCGCGGCGATGGCGGGCCGGATGGCTTTGCCAACCGAATTGAGGTCGCCCTCCGTGAACTCGTGTTTGAGTTCGATGGCGACGATGAAGAAAAAGATGGCGAGGATGCCGTCGCTGATCCAGTGGCCGACGGAGAGGTCAAGGCCGATGCCAGGCCAACCGATGTGGCTTTGCTGGATGCTGTGTGCGGCATCCGCAAGCGGACTGTTCGCTATGGCGAGACCGAGGACTGCTGCGGCGAGCAGGAGTGCGGCGGAGGTACGGTTTGAACGGAGGAAGCTCATTGGCTGCCTTTCGGGGTCGCGGGTGGTCTGTGTCGACCAGGCTTCCCGACTCACCAGAAACTACTATAGCGGTGGGGCCTGAGCGCCTGACGGCCGGCCAGCTGGTTGGTCGCGCATCCGTCGCCGACGAAAGCGAGCAAACATGACAAACCAGGATGGCAATCCGGTCGGTGAAAGCACTATTGAGCTTGTTGGGGTGATGCATCGCCTTCGCACCGAGTGCCCATGGCATGCTCAGCACGACCATGCCTCGCTGGTGCCGTATCTTGTTGAAGAGTGTTACGAATTGGTTGAGGCTATTGAGTCTGGCGATCGCGAT